>JAOZUP010000032.1:0-274 GCA_029938595.1 Thermoanaerobaculales bacterium
GTCATCTCGCTGATGGGTTGCAGACCATCGAGCGAGGCCTTGATCTGGCGGAGAAAAACCACGACCTCTTCTGGCTCGGTCGTTTTCCCAACTGCCGTGGATGGATCCATGCCGAGGCCTTAGACCACGAGACAGCACTCGAGCTCAACCGGGAGGCGGTGGTGATCTCGCGCGAGACCGGTTTTTTAGAGCCGGAGGCCAATGCCAGGATCAACCTCGGCATCGTGGCCACCCAGTTGGGTGAGCTCGATCTTGCCCGCCAGTCGTTCCTCGA
>JAOZUP010000032.1:284-17387 GCA_029938595.1 Thermoanaerobaculales bacterium
ACGGGATGACTGGTTCAAGTGGCGCTACCGGCTCCGTCTGCTGTGCGCCTGGGCCGATCTTCTCCTCAAACAAGGAGACTGCAGCGGGGCACGCGACAAGGCCAGGCTCGGGCTCGAGGCCGCGGAGCAGGCCGGTGCACGCAAGTACTGCGCGCAGTCGAGCCTTCTCCTGGGACGAATTGCTCTGACTGAGGACAAGATAGCCGACGCCGAGCGCTATCTCACAGCCGCTGTCGACTACACCAAGGATCTGCAGGCGCCTGTCATGGCCTGGAAGACCTACGCCGCTCTCGGGGATCTTCATCGGGCCACCCACCGCGACGACGAGGCAAGGGACGATTATGGGGCGGCCCGTCAGCTGCTGCTCCTCATGGCGGAACAATCTCCCGAGCCCTTGAGGAAGAGCATTCTCGCCAGCAAGGAGGCCCGGGCACTCGGGGCATAGGAGAAAAGGGGCGCCATCTCACGACGTCTCGCGGCCCTCGCGACGAGGCCCTCCGCAACAGCGGCGCGCCGACTCAACGCTCTGTGTGGAGAATGAAGGTCGGGGGCGGGTGGATGGCAACTCAAAACTGAGGCTCATGCAAAATTCGGCGACATGCGGGCGGGGATAAACCCCGCCCCTACGGTTCTCTTTGTAGGGGAGGGGTTTATCCCCTCCCTTCGAGTGCAGCTACTTTCAGCGGTGTGGGTGGTTGCCAATCCGAATTCGACCCAGGGTGTGAGGGGATACGTTTAAACGTTCAACGTTTAACGTTCAACGTTCCTCTTCAACCACCTCCTAGCGCCCTCCGTCGTTCGCACCTTTCCACGCAACTGCGCCTCGGTGAGAGCATCGACCGCACGGCCGAGGGCCGGGCAGGGATAGATGCCGAGAACGGCTCCAACCTCCTCGCCGGTGAGCAGTGGCTCGGGATGGACCAGCTGCGGGCCGCGAGTCCGCCATAAACGCCACCAGCGTGACCAGTTGTGGTTGGGGTCCACCGCGGCTGCGGCGGCGAGCACGGTGGGGAAGGCGGTGCCGGCCCGATGCATGAACGCTCGGCGGTCGCCGGCGGAGCCTTCGACAGCGACCAGGGCCTCGTCGAGCATTCTCGCGGCGACGGCGGCATGGTGACGGATTTGTCGTGGCCAGGCGAAGTGGGAAACGGCGTCGGGATGTGGCGAGCTCCAGGTGCGGAGCAATAGGGCCAAAGCGGCGGCGTCGCCGGCCGCTGCGAGGGCTGCCCGCAGCGGATGCGTGTTTGGCCGCATTCGCGACGCAGCCCCCACATTGGTGATGATCCACGCCTTGTCGAACCTGGTCGCGGGCCGTACCGTACGCTGCAGGACGCCGAGGTCCAGCAGGGCTTGAAAACCGCGCTCGCGGTTTGCGGCTGCCACCAGCTTGAGCAGCTCCTGTCCGAGTCGTTCGGGTGGCGCGCGACGCACCCGCGGGGCGAGCGACCGAATCCAGCGGGCGGTCCGGGGTTCGAGTTCGAGCTCCGGAAGCTGGGCCAGGAATCGTGCCGCGCGCACGAGACGTACCGGGTCTTCTTCGAGGTTTTTCTTCTTGATCGCACGCAAGACACCCGATTCGAGATCCTCGAGCCCGCCGACCCGATCGTCGAACGGGCCGTTCGGAAGTCGCCACACGAGGGCGTTGATGCTGAAGTCGCGGCGGTGAATGTCTTCGTCGAGGCTCAGGTCAGCCAACGGCCACAGCTCCACCTGGATCTTTGGGCCCTCGATCCGCCACACGCGCTTTGATCCCCGGCCGAGGACGTGGGCGCGGGTGTCGAGGCGCGCTGCAAGCATTTGCGCCGGGGCCCGCACATGGTCGAGATCGCCGGGAAGCACGAGATCGAGGTCGACGCTCTTGCGGCCGAGCAGCCGGTCGCGCAGATAACCACCGGTCAGGTGGCACTCGGGCATTCCAAGCCCTTCCCAGACCCCCCGGAGCAGCAGGTCGTTTTCGAGCACGGTGGTGTCGATTCGGGGCATGGTGAGATAAGGATAGAGGATCAAATTAGGAATTAGGAATTAGGAATTAGGAATTTCCACCCGGCCACCCCCGTTTGATTTCGAATTTCGAATTTCGAATTTCGAATTTTCGATCCAACTCCCGATCAAACCGGTACGCCCGAGCGCTCAGGGTCGGTGGGACGATGTGCGGCGGAGGTGCCAGAGGGCAAGACAGTGATTCGGCCGGACAACCTGATGAATTGGGACGTAGACAGTGTAGAGCAATCAAACTGAGGAGGCCCAAACAATGACCAGGACTGCCGAAGCGATTCTCGTAGCGGCTGCTCTGTTGTCACCCGGGATTTCGGCCGCGGCTGAAGAGAATAAGGGTGCTGTTTATCTCGTGGCGGCCCTAACGCTGCCGACCAATGTTCCGGAGATAGGGGAAGGACGGTGGTCGAATACCTATCATCCAGCCCCTGGTTTCGGCTTCGAAGGCTCGATGGAGTGGCGGAGGGAATTCCTGGGAGGTTACGTTTCGGTTGGAGGTCTTGCCAGGGAGATCGAGGTGCGAACAGAGTACTGGGATGGTCAGGTTGATCGGGAGTCGGAATCACAGCTCTTGGGCTACCTCGCAACAGGGTTGAACTTCCACCTCGCCGGCTCGAAAGGCGCAGATGTATTCTTTGGTCCGTTGCTAGCTGGGATCCTCAACGTGAGCTCCTACTGGGATGAAAGGCACGCCGATTTTGACTACATGATCGGCGCCCAGGCCGGATTCGCCCTCAGAAAACGACCGGCCAAATGGAACCTGTGTTTTGGACTGAGAATCGTGAATCTGCCTAGCCATCGGAGCTTCGCTCGAGGATCCGCGGTGTCGATTATGGTTGGAGTCAGCCGGGCACGATGAAGGACTGAACCTTCAGCAGTGTTGTCGTCCCCTGTCCGCGTCTGAAAGAAAACATGTGATCAGTGATCAGTTCGAGTCTTGCGGCAACCTACTGATTACTGATCACCGATTACTCAATTTCGGGTCAGCTCAACGATTCACTCAGTTCGTTAGCCTCACAGCCACTCCTGCGCTACAATTACGTCCCCGCCGCGAGGCGGAGTATCCCGTTGGAGGGAATGATGAGTGAAGAACGACTGCAGAAGATCATTGCGCGCTCGGGGCTGTGCTCGCGACGTGATGCCGATCAGATGGTTGCCGAGGGCCGGGTGACGGTGGACGGCCGGGTGGCTGATCTCGGCGAGAAAGTGGATCCGGCGAAGGTCCACATCAAAGTTGACGGCAAGCGCCTCAAGGCTCCCGAAACGCCGCGGTACCTCCTGCTCAACAAGCCGCGCGGTGTGATGACCACTTGCGATGACCCCGAGGAGCGCAAGACGGTACTGGATATCGTGCATCCGGCGATCCGCGAGCGGGTCTACCCTGTGGGCCGGCTCGATTACAACTCCGAGGGTCTGCTCATCCTGACCAACGACGGCGAGCTCGCAGCTCGGATTGCCCATCCGAGGCACGGCATCGTGCGGGAGTACCTGGTCAAGATTCGCGGAGATCTCAGCCGGCAGGAGCAGGGGAAGTTGTTGGCCGGCGGCGTCATTGACGGGAAGCACGTTAAGCCGTTGCGGGCCAAGCGAGACTCCAAGGGCCGTGGCGGCACCACGACCTGGTGGAGAATCGAGGTCTCCGAGGGCCGCACTCACGAGGTGCGCGAGCTCTTCTTCCGCGCCGGCCATCTCGTGCAGCGGCTGCGCCGCACCGCCATCGGCCCGCTGCGCGACAACACCCTGAAGCCCGGAGAGTTCCGAACCCTGAGCGAAAAGGAAGTGAAGTCGCTGCGCGGTGTGACCTCGAAAGCCGGGAAACCGAGATCTAAGAGGTCGCGGCCTGCCGCGACCCGCCCTCGGAGAGCGGGTGGGCGCTCCTCCCCTGCGAGAACGAAGAAAAATCGGTAAGTCATTGAAATAACTGCCCTATGCAATTCGCCGCGGGCGAATTGTCGTGGTAGAATAACGCGCCCGCGAGCATGCTGTGGAGGAATTTTTGCAGAGCACGGACGAAGGTCAACAGCCGGTCGAACAACTGATCGCCAACCGCCGCGCCAAGCTTGAGGCGCTCTACGAGCTCGGTCAGGACCCGTACCCGCGGCGTTTCCGGGTCGAAGAGTCGGTGAGCCAGGTGCGGGCACGGTACGAGGAGAAGACCGCTGAGGAGCTCGAGACGGAGAAGCCCGAGGTGCGGATTGCCGGGCGCCTGCGAGCGGTGAGGGGGCACGGCAAGGTGTCCTTCGCCGATGTATCGGACGGAGCCGGTCAGCTCCAGCTCTACCTGCGCAAGAACGACCTCGACGAGACCTCGTGGTTGATCTTCAAGCAGCTCGATCTGGGAGACTTCCTCGGCGTCGAGGGGGCGGTCTTCCGCACTCGGGCCGGTGAGCTGAGCGTGGCCGTCACAAAGCTGCAGGTGCTGGCCAAGGCATTGCGCCCGCTGCCGGAGAAGTATCATGGGCTTTCCGATCGCGAGGCCCGGGCCCGCCAACGTTACCTCGACCTCTTGTCAAATCCGGAATCGCGCGAGGTCTTCGAGGCGCGTTCGAAGGTGATTTCCTCGATTCGCCGGCGTTTCGAGGCGGCCGGTTTCATCGAGGTAGAGACGCCGATGATGCAGCCGATCCCAGGAGGCGCCACCGCTCGGCCCTTTGTCACTCATCACAACACCCTCGACATGGATCTCTACCTGCGGATCGCCCCTGAGCTCTACCTCAAGCGGCTCATTGTGGCCGGTTTCGAGCGGATCTTCGAGCTCAATCGGAATTTTCGCAACGAGGGTATCTCGACCCGCCACAACCCCGAGTTTACGATGCTGGAGTTCTATTGGGCCTACGCGGATTACGAGCTCCTAATGGACTTCACCGAGGAGTTGGTGGCCGGCCTCGCTGAGGAGGTGACTGGTGGGTTGAAGGTGCCGTGGGGCGAGCACATCATCGATTTCAGCCGTCCCTGGCGGCGTTTGAGGATGCGCGACGCGATTCTTGAATACTCGGACCTGACCCCCGAGGACCTCGTGGATCGATCGCGGATGGAGGCTGCCGCGCGCTCGCTCGATGTGCAGCGAATCGACGAGAGGTCGGACGGCAATCTCTTTGCCGAGCTCTTCGAGATGACGGCGGAGCCGCTGATGATCAACCCCACATTCATCATGGACTTTCCGCGCGACATCTCACCGTTTGCCAAGTCGACGCCGGATGACCCCGACACCGTGGAGCGTTTCGAGCTCTTTATCGGGGGGCTCGAGGTGGCCAACGCATTCACCGAGCTCAATGACCCGGTCGAGCAGCGCCGGCGCCTCGAAGCACAGGCGGCGGAAGCCGGGGGACTGGTCGACGAGGACTTCGTGCTGGCCATTGAGCACGGCATGCCGCCGACTGGCGGCGAGGGTATCGGCATCGACCGTCTGGTCATGCTTCTAACCGGTCGGCAGTCGATCCGAGACGCCATTCTCTTCCCGCAGCTGCGGCCGCGAGAGTGAGATGTCTGCCGAGCTCCACCTGGCCCGGCGATACCTGGTCGGCCTGCGGCGGCGCACCCACGTCGCCACCGTGACGCTGATCTCAATGGCTGGTCTCGGTCTCGGCGTGCTTGCCCTGGTTGTGACCCTTGCTCTGCTCGAGGGCTTCCAATCGAGCATCCGGGAGGAGATTGTTGCCAGGGCAGCCCACGCGCGTGTGGTTCCTGTCGACGGACGCCGGCTCGTCGATCCGGCGAGGTTGGCCTCAGTTTTGCAAGCAGAGCTCCCCCAAGTGGAGATGGTGCAGGTAGTACGTGGAACGTGCCTCGTCTCGTCGCTCACGGATGCCGTTCCGGCATCTGTGACCGGCCGGTCTGACGCACTCGATGTCAGCATCGACCGGATTCTTGCGGCGCGACTGGGGGTTGGCATCGGAGACGCGGTGCAGGTGATTTCACCCCGGCAACGGTTGACGCCGATGGGGCCGTTGCCGGTGCGGGTCCGCACCGAGGTCGCCGGTGTGGAGGCACCCGAACCGGGGGCCGAAACGGGCGCGGTGAGCCTGCCGTTGGAGTTAGCCCAACGACTGCTTTGGGGCATGCCGGTGGTCGAGCTGATCGAGCTTCGCGACCCCTCCGACCCGTGGCGTCTGGGCGCCAGAGTGCGGGCGGCGCTTGCCGGTGAAGGGGTGCAGGTCCTGGGTCTGGACGAGCTGCACCGGCCCCTCCTCCTGGCCCTTGCGCTCGAGCGTGTGATGATCTTCGTGGCCGTCGGCCTAATGCTGGTGGTTGCGGCCCTCAACCTGCTGTGCAACGTGGCCATGGTGGCGGCGGAGAAGCGCATCGATCTTTCGGTGCTCGCTGGCATTGGCCTTCCCCCGGCCGCCCTGCGCCGGCTCTTTCTCCTCCTGGGGGTGGGGATCGGCATGGTGGGATCGACGGTGGGCGCCGTGGTCGGCGTGGCGGTTGCGATGGCGTTGGACCGCACCGGGGCCCTGTCCCTGCCGCGGGGAGTCTTCGTGGTGTCGTCGGTGCCGTTCCGGGTCGAACCGTCAATGGTGGTGTTGGTGATGGCGGTGGCCCTGGCCCTGGCCACTGCTGCGTCGTGGTTCCCGTCGCGAATGGTCGCCCGGCGGGAACCGGCAGAGGGGCTTCGCTATGAGTGAGCGCGCATTGGTGGAGCTGCGCGGAGTGAGCAAGGGCTTCGGTGCTGGCAGCACCCGGGTCGAGGTGCTCGGAGCCCTCGACCTGGATGTGCCGGAGGGCCAACTTCTGGCGGTGGTGGGGCCCTCCGGGGTTGGAAAGAGCACGCTGCTTCACCTCGTTGGCCTGCTCGATCGACCCGACGACGGGCGCGTGACACTCGACGGCGATGACGTCGAGGTTCTCGATGGAGAGGCACGCGCCCGCCTGCGCAACCGGATGATCGGCTTTGTCTTTCAGCACCACTACCTGCTTGACGAGTTCGATGCGCGCGACAATATCGCACTGCCGCTGCGAATCGCCGGCAAGGGGGCGGCCGTTGCCCGATCCCGCGCTGACGAGCTGCTGGAGGCGGTGTCGCTCACCGATCGCGCGCACCATTTCCCGGACCAATTGTCGGGCGGCGAGCAACAGCGGGTGGCGGTTGCACGGGCGCTGGCGATGAAGCCGAGGTTGCTCCTGGCGGACGAGCCCACCGGCAATCTCGACCGGGCGAACTCCGAACAGGTCTTTGACCTCGTGCGCGAGCTGCATTTGCTGGCAGGTTTGACATCAATTATAGTGACCCACGACGAAGAGCTTGCCCGCATGTGCGACGATACCTTTCACCTCGTGCCTGCGGGCCAATCTGTCGAATATGTTTGAACGATTCAACGAGCACGTCAGGCGCAGCCTGTTCTTCGCTCGCTATGAGGCGAGCAGGTCGAACAGTCGGTCGATTGCAACCCAGCATGTTCTCCTCGGAATGCTGCGTGAGGCAGATCCGGCCTTCAGCCGGCTTCTCGATGAGAGGGGTATCGACGCCCGGGAACTCCGTGAAGAGCTGCTAGGAGATCGTGTGGCCCTGGACAGGGTCAGCACGTCTCCCGACCTACCGTTGGCCGAGGAGAGCAAGAAGGCTCTCGCCTTTGCCGTCCACGAGGCGGAAAATATGGGCCATACGGGCGTCGACTCGGAACATCTGGTGCTCGGTCTGATGAGAGTCGAGGGGTCGGCAGCGGCCGCATATCTCGGTGCCCGGGGGCTCGATCTCTTCGAGCTGCGCGAGGACGTTGAGCGTCATGGCCGCGAGCTCGAGGCCGAGGCGTCCGCTCAGGCGACTCCCCACATTGCCGAGTACTCGCGCGACCTTACGATGATCGCAGCCGAGGGAGGCTTCGATCCCCTCATCGGTCGTGAGCAAGAGGTCGAGAGGATGGTTCAGATCCTTAGCCGGCGGACCAAAAACAATCCGCTGCTGCTCGGCGAATCAGGAGTCGGCAAGACGGCTATCGTCGAGGGGCTGGCATCCCGAATCGTCGACGGCTCGGTGCCGATGCTGCTTGCCGATCGCCGTATCCTCGCCCTCGATCTCTCGTTGCTGGTGGCCGGTACCAAGTACCGCGGCCAGTTCGAGGAGCGGTTGAAGGGGCTCTTGAAGGAACTTCAGGATCATCCCGAGATCATCATCTTCCTCGACGAGATCCACTCCCTGATTGGGACCGGTTCGGCGGAGGGGTCTCTCGATGCGGCCAATATCATCAAGCCTGCGCTGTCGCGCGGCGAGATCACCTGCATCGGCGCCACGACGGTCCGGGAGTACCGGAAGTACGTCGAGAAGGACAGGGCGTTGTCGCGGCGCTTTCAGGCAGTCGACATCCGCCAGCCGACCGAGGATGAGACGATCACCATTCTCGAGGGCATTCAGAGCCGCTACGAGGAGTTTCACGGTGTCCGCTACTCGGATGACGCCATCAAGGTGGCGGTCACCCACGCCGGACGGTACATCACCGATCGCGCCTTTCCGGACAAGGCCATCGATGTGCTCGACGAGGCGGGCGCTCGGGTCAAGCTGCGGCAGGTTTCCTCGACCTCGTCGCTGCGCCGGGTTCAGCACGAGATCCGTGGTGTGGTGGCGCGTATGAAGGACGCCATTTCGCGCAAAAACTTCGAGCTTGCGGTGGATCTCCGAGAGGAGGAGCTGCGGTTGCGTGAGGAGCTCGAGATGCTCGAGACGACCCATGCCGAGGAGCCGCCCGAGCGCGTGGTGGTGAGCCGCACCGATGTCGAGGACGTGGTGGCGTCGTGGACCGGCATTCCGGTCAGCGCCATCGGTGAGGACGAGGCGGAGAGGTTGCAGAGGATGGAGGAGATCCTGCGCCAGCGCGTGGTTGGCCAGGACGACGCGATCAAGGCTATGGCCAGAGCCATCCGCCGCAGCCGGCTTGGCGTGACCAGTCCCGACCGGCCCATTGGCTCGTTCATATTTCTCGGACCTTCGGGCGTAGGCAAGACCGAGGTCGCGCGGCAGCTGGCGAGCTTTCTCTTCCAGGATCCCCGCCGGCTGGTCCGGTTCGACATGTCGGAGTACATGGAGAAGCACACAGTGTCGAGGCTCATCGGCTCGCCCCCCGGGTACGTCGGCTTCGAAGAAGGGGGCCAGCTGTCCGAGCAGGTCCGCCGCAACCCCTACTCGGTGGTGCTGCTCGACGAGGTCGAGAAGGCGCACCCGGATGTCTACAACTTGCTGCTGCAGGTCCTCGAGGATGGCCGTTTGACCGACAACTACGGCAACGTCATCGACTTCACCAACACCCTGATCATCATGACGTCCAATCTCGGTGGTCGCGAGCTGGTGGATGGGGATAGGGTTGGTTTCGGCAGCGAGGGCGCGGGCTTCGGGTCGTCCCAGGTGCGCGAGCTCGTTGATCGCGAGCTTCGCCGCCATTTTCCGCCGGAGTTCATCAACCGATTGGACGAGGTGATCGTCTTCGAATCGCTCGACATGCAGAGCATGCTCGAGGTGGCGCGTCTGTTGCTCGGCGAAACGGCTGAGGTGCTGGCCAAGAAGAACGTGACCATCGAGTACGGGCCTGAAGTCGCAAGTTGGCTTTGCGAGCAGTGCGGCGTGGACCCGCAGGCGGGTGCGCGCCCCCTGCGCCGGTTGGTTAAACTTTGGGTCGAGGATGCGGTGGCTGATTACCTCATCCAGAATCGAAGCAGCGACGCCGTCACGCTCAGCATGTGGGTTGAGGAGGACCGACCGGTCGTGGAAATCAAGGACAAAGCCATGGTGACCCAAAGGCGGGGCGCGTGACGGCTCTGCGTCTTGCGTTCATAGCTGTGCTCGTGATGGTTGCCGCCGCCGCCACGGCGGCGCACGACCTGATCATCCGTGACATCGTGGTCGAGGGCGGCGTCACGCTGACCGTTGATACCGTGTCGTACTACCTGGGGCTGGAGCCCGAGGACCCATTGGACCATGAGTACGTCACAGACGGCTACCGTCGATTGTGGGACTCGGGACTTTTCGAAGAGATTCGAATCGAAGCCGAGGATCACGGTGACGGCACGGTCACCCTCTATATCGTGGTCACGGAGAGGCCGTTCGTGACCACGGTCGATTTCGAGGGCAACAAGAAGATCAAGACAACGGACCTCAAAGACAAGCTCGACGAGCACGGGATCGAAATTCCCCGCAATGTGCCCTTGAGGATGGCTCAGTTGCGGCGGATCGAGACGGCCATCAAGGAGGTCTACGACGCTTCGGGATTCCGTTCGGCGCAGATCAGCTTTCAGGTCGAGGATATCTCGTCGAGCAAGAAGAAGGTCGTGTACACCATCGACGAAGGCGGCAAGGTGAAGATCGCCTCCATCGATTTTGCCGGGAACGAGGTGTTTTCGGACTCGAAGCTTCGTGGTGTGTTCAAGGTGACCAAACAGAAAGGTCTCCGGTACATGTTCGGCGACAAGATCGTCTACACCAAGGAAGCGTGGGACGAGGATCGCGACAACCTCCGGACCTTTTACGGCAACCGCGGCTACATCGACGTCAAGATCGGCGAGCCGGTGATCGACCTGGTTGCAAAGAAACCGGATGCGGCAACCCTGAAGAAGAAAAAATACAAGATGCACATCACCGTTCCCATCGAGGAAGGAGATCCCTACATTCTGGGCTCCTTCTCGGTTTCGGGGTCCGAGATTTTCAAGGCGGAGGGGTTACGGAGAATCTTCAATGTCCAGGAGGGAGAAACCTACAATCGGAAGGCGATCGACGAGGGAATGGAGAAGGTCCGTGACGGGTATCACAACTCGGGTTACGTGTATGCCTACACCAACGAAACCTGGGCGCGGCGCGAGGGCGAGGAGCAAATCGTCGACGTGACGATCGATGTCTTCGAGGGTGACCGGTTCCGGCTCGGGCGGCTGGAGTTCATCGGCAACACAACGACCCGAGACAAGGTTCTGAGGCGCGAGTTCCGGATCTCGGAGGGCCAGTACATGAACATGGCGATCTTCCGGGCCTCCGTCTTCAAGGTCAACGCGCTTGGATACTGGAAGCTCGAAGAGGAGCCCCTCGATTTCGACTTCGACGACGAGAACAAAAAGGTCAACGTCAACGTCAAGGGCAACGAGGTCGGCCGCAACGACGTGCAATTCGGCGCCGGCTACTCGGAGCTGGACGGCTTCTTCGTCCAGGGGCAGTTCAACACTCGGAACTTCCTCGGCCGCGGCAACACGCTCGGTATCTCGCTCCAGATCGGCCGGCGTTCCGATATGTACTCTCTGTCGTACACCGAGCCGTACTTCCTCGATCGGCGCATCCTCCTCGGCGGTTCGATCTTCCAGACCAGCATCGAGTCGAGCCAACTGGGATTCTCGAGCTATGAGCGCAGAACTCGAGGTGTCACGATATCGGGCGGTCTCGGCGTCAGCCCCTTTGCCTCGGTGTCAGGATTGCTCGCCTTTCAGGACGATTATTCGAGGTTCGTGGTCACCCGGAATGGCCTTGTGGGCGACCCGACAGCGGGCCATGACCGGCCGGTCGATATTCCGCCCATCGACGGGGCGGTCTTCGACCGCGCTTTCGAGACCTTTACTGGAAAGACCCACTCCTTTACGCCGGGCTATAACCGTGACAGCCGCGACGACCCGTTTGACCCGAACCGCGGTTCGGCCACTTACGCGCGATTGCGGATCGCCGGAGGGATCTTGGGCGGCGACTTCGACTATTTCCGACCGGAGGTCGGGGTTACGCAGTTCATCCCGTGGGGCAAGCGCAGCACCTGGGCCTACCATGCCGAGGGTGGCCAGTTCCTCACGTACAACGACTCGGAGATCCCGATCTACGAGCGCTACCGACTCGGAGGCGACCGATCGCTGCGTGGCCTGCCTTACTACTCGGTGCTGCCGCGGACTGAGGAAGGTCGTTACTTTCTTTCGCCGGGAGGTTCACGAGAGGGCGGCGACCGCTATTGGCAGGTCAATCTCGAGTATCAGTTCCGCGTGGGCGGACCGGTCAAGATCGTGCTCTTCTTCGACGCGGGCAACACCTACCACGAGGAGCAGGGGTGGGATCTCAGCCTGTGGCGGAGGACCACCGGCATCGAGATGAGGATCTTCCTGCCGATCTTCCAGGCACCGATCAGGTTCATCTACGGCATCAATCTCGATCCGTTCCCGGACGAGAAAGACAGCGATTTCCAGTTTTCGATCGGAACGACATTTTAGAATTCGGAAAGATTTTGGAGGACAGAAATATGTATTGTTCGATGATTCGTACCGCGGCGGTTGCCGCACTCGTCATGGCAGCGGCGATACCGGCGGCGGCGCAAGCCAAGGTGGCTGTGATCGACGTCCAGCGCGTGGTTGCCGAGTCCGATCCGGGCAAGGAAGCGATCCAGAAATTAAAGGCCATCTCCGATGCCAAAGTCCTGGAGGGCCAGACACTGCAACAGGAGATGGCGGCTCTCCAGGAGCAGTTCAACAAGCAGCGGTATACCGTATCCGAGCAGCGGCTGGCGGAGATGACCAAGGAGCTCGAGGACAAGAACATCGCGATCCGCCGCTTTGAGGACGACGCCAAGCGCGAACTCGAGGAGGCGCGGCGCCGGGAGCTCGGTGGGCTCGAGGGACGGATCCTCCCGATCATCAACCAGATCGGCGTGGAAGAGGGGATCACGGTGATCTTCAATAAGTTCCAGTCCGGTCTGGTGTACGCCGACGAGGCCGTCGACATCACCGACGACGTGATTCTACGGTTCAACACCGCTCAGTGACGAGGGCCGCCTCCATCACGCTTGCCCACCTGGCCGGCAGGCTCGGGGCCGAGGTCATAGGTGACGGGGGCCATGAGGTGTGCGGTGTGCGGCCGCTTGACACAGCGGGGCGGGAGCATCTGAGCTTCCTCCACAACCCGAAGTATGTCGAGGAGGCTCGGTCGTCCGAGGCCGGTGCGATCCTGGTGGCCGACCCCACCGTTCTTCCGGAACGCAACCTGCTGGTGTGTCCGGAACCATATCTGGCGCTCGCGCACGCGCTCGAAATCTTCCACCCATCCGAACGGCCGGAGCCCGGCGTCCACCCGTCGGCGGTGGTGGCCGGGGACGTAGTGCTGGGCGACGGGGCGAGCGTCGGGCCCCTGGCTTCGGTCGGTGCGGGCTCGGCGATCGGCGAACGGACCTCCCTCGGGCCAGGCTGCGTGCTCGGACGCGGAGTTGTCGTGGGCGCCGATTGCGTTGTACACCCCCGGGTTGTGATCGGAGACGGTTGTCGCATCGGCAACCGGTGCATCACCCACTCGGGAACGGTGATCGGATCGGACGGTTTCGGGTTTGCCACGGTCGACGGCGTCCACCACAAGGTACCGCAGGTGGGCATCGTGGTCGTCGAGGACAACGTCGAAATCGGCGCCAACGTGTGCATCGACCGCGCGGCCCTCGGGGAGACCCGCATCGGTCGCGGAACGAAGGTCGATAACCTGGTGCAGATCGCCCACAATGTGCAGATCGGTGAGCACTGTTTGGTGGTCGCGCAGGTGGGAATCTCGGGTTCATGCCGTATCGGTCACCACACGATCTTTGCGGGTCAATCGGGCTGCTCGGGCCACCTCGAGATCGGTAACGAGGTGGTGCTGACGGCGCGGACGGTGGCGATCAAGGACGTTCCGGACGGGGTTACCCTTTCCGGCTACCCGGCGCGTCCTCACCGTGAGTGGCTGAAGACCCAGGCCAACGTGCAGCGCCTCGACGGGCTGCGTGAGAAGATCAAGCAGCTCGAAGAGCGACTCGCCGGGCTGGAGGAACCGAAACCATGAATGACATTTCTGAGATCCTCGCGGTGCTGCCGCACCGCTATCCGTTCCTGCTCATCGATCGCGTGCTGGAGATGGACGAGAATACGATCCGTGCGGTCAAGAATGTCACCTTCAACGAACCGCACTTCCAGGGCCATTTCCCCGGGGCGCCGGTGATGCCCGGGGTGCTGGTGGTGGAGGCAATGGCGCAGGCGGGGGGCTTTCTGCTCCTCAGCCAGGTGGAGGACCGTGACGACAAGCTGATCTACTTCACAGGGATCGACAAGTGCCGGTTCCGCAAACCTGTGGTACCCGGCGATCAGCTGATTTTCGAGGTCGAGGTACTGGCCAGGCGAACCAGCTTCGCCAAGATTCGCGGACGAGCGCTGGTGGATGGCGAGGTGGTGTGCGAGGCCGAGATGATGTCGGCGCTTGGCAACCGCTGATGGCCGGCACGGTCCATCCGACAGCCATCGTCGATCCCGGGGCCAGGCTTGGAGAAGGGGTCGTGGTCGGGCCGTACAACGTCATCGAAGCCGATGTCGTGATCGGTTCCGGCTGTGAGATTGGACCGTTCTGCCGCTTTGGCAGCGGCACCGTTGTCGGCGCCCGTAACCGCTTCGAGAGCCACTGCTCGGTCGGCGCGCCGCCCCAGGATCTCAAGTACGCGGGTGAGGCGACTCGGCTGGAGATTGGCGATGACAACGTCTTTCGCGAGTTCGTCACCCTGCACCGAGGAACCCCGGGCGGTGGGGGAGTCACCACGATTGCCGACAAGAGTCTCTTCATGGCGTACGCTCATGTAGCCCACGATTGCAACGTCGGTTCGCAGACCGTCTTCGCCAACGGCGCCACCCTCGCCGGTCACGTAGAGGTGGCCGACTTCGCGACCATCGGCGCGTTTTCGGCCATCCACCAGTTTTGTCGGGTTGGTACCCATGCGTTTTTGGGCGGTTTTACCGTGGCCACCAAAGATTGCCTCCCGTTTATGAGCACAGTCGGTAGCCGGCCTGCGAAGTGCTTTGGTCCGAACACCATTGGCCTCGAACGCAAGGGATTCTCGGTGGAGAGTCGCGATGCGCTCAAGCAGATGTGGCGGCTGCTGCGCAGCAAGAAGCTCAACACGTCACAGGCCATCGAGCGCATAGAGAAGGAGCTCGGCGGCCAGCAGGACGTCGATTGCGTTCTCGAGTTCATCGCGAGCTCCGAGCGGGGTGTGATCCTCAGGTGAGTGAGAGAGTCGAGATTCTGCAGACGGGGAACGGCGTTCGCCTGCGGCTGCGGGTCAAGCCGGGCGGCCGCCACCAACGTCTCATTGGTGCATACGGGGGCGCGCTCAAGCTCGAGGTCAGTGCCGCGCCGGAGAAAGGCCGGGCCAATGCTGCCGTGATCCGGCTGTTGTCGGATGCTCTCGGCCTTCAACGCAACCGGGTGGAGATTGTCGCCGGCGCATCGTCGCAAGACAAAATCGCCGTGTTAGCGGGGTGCAGCGTCGAGGAGATCACGGCTCGACTCGCGTCGGCGGACATTCCAGCGGGGAATACCCCTGCGGTCCGAAGGAGTTGATTGGATCATGAATGCAGACATCGATTTTGCGAATCTATCGATCAAGGATGCCCTCGACCTCGCCGTTCTGGTGGAAGAGGAGGCCGAGGAGCGGTACCGTGAGCTGGCCGACAACCTCGAGTTCCACAACACCAAGGACGCGGCCGAGTTCTTCCGCTTCATGGTGACCTGTGAGGCCAAGCATGGCGAGGAGCTACAAGCCAAGCGCAAGGAGCTATTCGGCGACGAACCGGTGTCGGTCGACCGCTCCATGTTGTGGGACGTGGAGGCGCCGGCGTTCGAGGTCGTTAAGATCTCAATGAGCCTCCCGGACGCCCTCAACGTAGCTTTGGCGGCTGAGACCAAAGCCTTCGAGTTCTTCGACGCTGCCCTCCCTGAGGTCGAGGACCTCGAGGTTCGAGAGCTCTTCACCGAGCTGCGCCAGGAAGAAGTCGAGCACATGCAGATGGTGCGGGAGCAGATGAAGAAAGCCGGCGTCGGTGATGATTTCGACCCGGACGACTTTGCCGATGAGCCGGTAGCACAGTAGCTGTTAGGTATTAGCTATTAGGTATTAGCTAGGGAGGGGATAAACCCCTCCCCTACAACAAAATCCGTAGGGGCGGGGTTAATCCCCGCCCGCATGTTAACCGGTCTCTTTGCGTCAGAATTTGTAGCCAAAGCCGACGGCGAATACCCACGGGTTGATGTCCAGCTTCACCGTCGGGAGATCCCGGTCGTCGGTTCTCACGGTTGCTTCGAGCGACGCGCCAAGGTAGCGAAGGTCGAGGTTGGCGTACCAGCGGTTGTTCATTTGGTAATTGACCCCGACCTGGGCGGCGACCCCGACGCTCCCCTTGAGATCGAGATCCTCGACGCCGGCGTCCTCAAATTCGTTCGAGAGGCTGGAGAACCCTCCGACCCAGGTGATGCCGAGCCCAAAATAGGGATCCCATGGCCCGTACACCTGTACATGATACTGGGCGAGGGCAGTCAGCGGTACAAGCCCCACCCACCCGCCGTCGATACCGTCCCAGTCGCCGCCGACGAGATCCAGACGGTGGCCAGAGACGCCGACCGAAAGCTCGACACCGATCACATCCGAGAACATCACCGTGGCGTCGAACTCGAGACCCGGTCCCGAGCCGAGGTCGAGATGGCTGCCGGTGGCGCCGAACTCGCTACTGGTCGAGCCGGCGCTCACCCATAGGATCCGACCGCCGTACCGCCACTCGGGGGACCCTGCGTCGGCACCGCCGGTCACTCCGACAATAATGGTGAGCAGGAGCGAGACGAAAACAGAACGTTTCACGGATCCCCCTCAGTAAACCTTGCCGAGACGCTCGAGCACCGTCTGCGGGTCGCCCGTCTTCTGCAGGGCGTCCTGAGCTTCCTGGCCGAGGGCTTCAACCATGGCCTCCGCCGAGGTCAGGATCTCGCCGCCCGCAAGATACAGGGGCGACCCGTTGGGGTCGATGTACATCCCGTCGGCAGGCGCCGACGCGGATAGGCCCTCGTACCCGGTGGGCTCCTCCTCGGCGTCGATGATCGCCCATACCTTGGCGTCCAGGTGGATGATGTCCACCTTCTCGTCCTCGTATTTCTTTCGGAGCTGATTCCAACCGGGCGCCTCGTGTGCCCCGCGCAAGATCCAAAGCTTTGCCATGTCATTCCTCCGCTGCCGCATCATACCGCGTCCGAGCCCGAGCCCGTGCCCGAGCCCGTGCCCGCCCGCCGCCCGCGGTCTGCGACCGCGGCCACGCGGCCTCGGTCGCCACGCCCTCCGAGCGCAAGCGCTCGTCGGTCGCGCTCGACCTCGCCCGCTGCGCGCCTTTGGCGCGCCGGCG
>JAOZUP010000312.1 GCA_029938595.1 Thermoanaerobaculales bacterium
CCGCCCAGGAGCACCTCGCGACCGGCGCCCTGGTCTGTGGCCACCAAATCCCCGTCAACAGGCCGTGCGCCCTCGGCGACCACAACGATCGCGAAGCGGCGGCCTCGCGCCTCGCGGTCCCTTATCTTGTCGCAGACGAACTCGATCTGGTACGGAATCTCCGGGATGAGCACGACGTCGGCCGTCGAGGAGACCCCGGCGTGGAGGGCGATCCAGCCCGCGTAGCGGCCCATAACCTCGACTACGAAGACCCGCTCGTGGGCCTCGGCGGTCGAGTGGAGCCGGTCGATGGCTTCGGTCGCAACCGTGACCGCAGTATCGAAACCAAAGGTCACGACGGTGCCGGAAAGGTCATTATCGATGGTCTTAGGCACGCCGACGATCGGCACGCCCTTCTCGACAAGGCGGCTGGCAATGCGCATCGAGCCGTCTCCGCCGATGGCGATGAGAGCGTCGATCTTGAGCCGGCGGAAGTTCTCCACCACCTCATCCGATCGATCCACCAGCTTCAGCTCTTCACCCGGCAGTTGCACCGGATACTCGAAGGGGCTGTTGCGGTTGGTGGTGCCGAGTATGGTGCCGCCAAGGTGGGTGATCCCACGCACCGAGTCGCGATCGAGCTGGATGATCTTGGTGGTGTCGAAGAGCCCCTCATAGCCCTTGCGAATCCCAATCACCTCCCAGCCTCGCCGCAAGGAGGAAAGGACAATGGAGCGGATCACCGCGTTGAGCCCGGGCGCGTCGCCTCCGCCGGTGTTGACGGCAATCCGTCGGATCTGCCCCACCCCTGACCTCCTCTCGATAGAACGCAGAGAATGTTAGCGCAACCGGCCCCTGACCACAACGTTGAAGCGTTCGAGCGTTGTCACGTTCAAACACAAAAAACCCCCTGCGAGGCAGGGGGCGGTTGGAATCAAAGTGGAAACTATCAGAGATTGCCGAGCATATCGTCGACCTCGCCACAGGTCTTGCTGACGGCCTTGATCGAGTTGGCGAAGGCCTCCTTCTCCACGTCGGTCAAGTCGATCTCGATAACCCCTTCGACGCCGTTGGCGCCGAGGATGGCCGGCACGCCGACAAAGAGACCATCAACTCCGTACTCACCCTCGAGCTTGGCACAGACCGGAATGATCTTGCGCTTGTCGAAGATGATCGCTTCGGCCATCTCCAGAGCGGCCCAGGCCGGCGACACAAAGGCGGAACCGAAACCGAGGAGGCCAACCACCTCACCGCCGGCCTTGCGGGTGCGGGCCTCGATGGCTGACAGGGTTTCCTCGTCGAGGAACTTGGTGACCGGTACACCACCGATGAGGCAACTCGATCGCACCGGCACCATGGTGTCGCCATGGCCTCCAAGCACGATCGCACTGACGCTCTCGACCGATACGTTGGCGGCCTCGGCCACGAAGTAACAGTAGCGCCCGGAGTCGAGCTGTCCGGCCATTCCCACGAGCTTGTTCTTGGGGGGGGCCAGCGCCTTGTCGAGGGTGTAGACGATGGCATCCAGGGGGTTGGCGACCGAGATGACAATAGCGTTCGGGCACTGCTCCTTGATCCCCTTCGCCACCTCTTTGGTGACCTTGAGGTTGATGGTCAGCAACTCCTCACGGGTTGGGAACGAGCCGTCCGGGCGGGCCTTCCGGGGCACACCGGCGGTGTTGATGACGAGGTCGGCGCCCGCCAGCGCCGAGTAGTCCTTCGAACCCACACAGCGCACGTCGGAGCGGATGGTCGGCAGCCCCTCCGAGATGTCCAGACACTTGCCCTTGGCAACCGACTGTTTTTTGGCAACCTCCTGCCGCTCCGGTGGATCATCCGGGTTGACGAAGGGCGCCGGGTCCGTCAGGCCAATCTCGCGAGCCAGCCGCCGTTCGGCAATTTCGTGGGCCAGTACCCCGCCGATATACCCGCCGCCGATGAGACCGATTTTTTTGAGCATCACGATCCTCCTTTGTTGCCGCCACCGACCTGCGTGAGCCTCCATCGCTCATCGCATGCCGGGCGTGTGAAAAAATGCACGAGTCAAACGCGCGGGAGGAAGAATACCACCTCAGCCACAGGTTGTGGAGGAGAAATCCGCCGCCTGAGAACATTCTCAAATGGGCAAGTCTGTTCGCTATCGCTATCGCTATCGCTATCGGAATCGATGTACCCTGCGGCTTCTCGGTTGTTCGATATCAGAAGTCCGATAGCGATAGCGATTGCGATACCGATAGCGATCAACCCGACGTTTCAAACCACGCCTGCAGGCGGGAAAGACCCTCCTCGATCGACACCTTCGGCTCGTACCCGAGATCGCGCCGAGCCGCCGAGATGTCGAACCAATGAGGGGTGCCGAAATTGCGCGCGATAAATGGGGTCATCCGCGGCCCCGTCTTTGACGGGAAGAAGCGCTGTCCGGCCTCGAAGAGAGCGCCCGCGACGAGGGCTAGTCGCATAGGAACACTGCGGTCCTCGGGCGGCAGCCCTCCCGCCTCGAGGATGCCGTTGACGATCTTCTTGAGCGGCCATGGGTCGCCATTGGAGATGAAGTAGGCCTTGCCGGCGCAGGCGGCGTCCGGTTCGAGGTGGTCAGCGGCCAGGATATGGGCATCGGCCGCGTTGTCGATGTAGACCGTGTCAACGAGATTCGAACCATCTCCGACAAATCGCAGCTCCCCGGCTCGCGCGCGAGAGAGGAGCTGGGGCACGAGGTTGGTGTCCCCGGGGCCCCAGATCAAATGCGGTCTCAGGGCAACCGTGGCGAGGTCGGGTCCGTTGGCCGCTAACACCGCCATCTCGGCCATCGCCTTGGTCTTCGGGTAGGCTGCCCCGTAGTGGTCGGGGTAGGGGACAGACTCGTTCACCCCCTCGAGACCGTCGCGGCTGTGGACCACGCTGGGCGAGCTCGTGAACACCAGTCGGTGGACTCCGTACCGACGCATCGCGGCCAGCACGTTCTCGGTGCCAATCACGTTGGTACGGTGGAAGGGCTCGATCGGCCCCCACATCTCGACCCGTGCGGCAACGTGAAACACGATGTCGCACTCCGCCACTGCGTGGTCAACGACCGCGGAATCGGCAATATCACCGCGGATCTGTTCGACTCCGAGCGCCTCGAGGCCCTCGTAGCTTCCCCGCTGAAGGGCTCGGACTGTCCAGCCCCGGTCAACCAGCCGCCGCACGATGGCGCCGCCGAGAAACCCGCCCCCGCCGGTGACCAGAGCCCTCATTTGGTTATCCGAGGAGCAGCCCACGAAGCAAGCGCGGTACGGCCGATCTTGGCGTTGTGCCGGATGTCGACCGGAAAACCCGGATGAAAGAGCACAGTGCGGATGGTCTTCGTGTGCTCGAATCCGCCACCGAGCGCTAGCAGCTCCCTCCGAATGCGCACCTTCTCGGAGGCACCCACGCCCGGTTCGAGCTCGACGCACAGCACCGGGCACTGTGCGCCCACCGCGCCCACGCCCACCAAGGCCGTCCGATAGACGTCCGGGTGGGTGTTGAAAACCGACTCGCACGGCACGGTGTAGAGCGTGCCATCAGAACTCAGGACGCGGTGGGTCTTGCGCCCGCAGAACCACAACCGTCCCCGATCATCGAGGTATCCGAGGTCACCCATACGGTGGCGGATGGCCTCTCCTTCCTTGATCTTCGCCAGCCGGTCGTGGGCGGGCGCGTTGTAGTATGCGCGGCTGACCTGCGGTCCCTTGACCACGATCTCACCCACCTCGCCGTCTTCGACCTTCAAGTCCTCTCTCCATGACGAGATCGATTCGTCGTCGATACGAATCACCGCAGCCTCGATGGAATCGACCGGGCGTCCGACGCAGGTGCCGGCGCCGCGGTCGGTAGCGTGCCG
Source organism: Thermoanaerobaculales bacterium (assembly GCA_029938595.1). GTDB lineage: Bacteria > Acidobacteriota > Thermoanaerobaculia > Thermoanaerobaculales > Sulfomarinibacteraceae > Sulfomarinibacter. Next base: position 3,842 of record JAOZUP010000312.1, read on the forward strand.
CGTTTCCGACAGGATCTCGTGACTCGAGATCGTGGCCACGGGCAACGACTCGGTCGCCCCGTAGGGCGTGTGGATAGCAGCGTCCCCGGTGAGCATGGCCTGAAAGCGTTCGATCACCTTCGGCGAAACCGGCGCACCGGCCGAGATCACCCGCCGCAGCGACGGCAGCTTGACGCCGTGCTCCTCGCCCCACCGTCCGACGGTGTCGAGCAGGGCCGGCGACCCGAACATCGTCGTCACTCCGTACTCCTCGATCGGACCGATGATTTTTCGCGGATCGACCTTCGCCGGACGGGTCGGATCCATGTCCGGTACGACCGTGGTCATTCCCAGCGCTGGATCGAAGAGGGCAAAGAGAGGAAAGGTCGGCAGATTGACCTCACCCGGTTCGATCCCATATGCGTCGCGAATGGCGTTCACCTGGGCGATGAAGTTGCCGTGCTTGTAGATCACGCCTTTGGGCGGTCCGGTACTGCCCGATGTAAAGACGAGGGCCGCCGTGTCGTCGGCGGAGGCGGGTGGAAATCCGCTTGACGGAAGCGACGCCCCCTGCCTCTCCACCTGCGCGAGCGTGTGACCGCCCCAGAAGAGCCGCGGCCCCGCGGTGACCGTGGTCCGCACGGTCGCCCTCCCCCACCCCAGGATGACCCGTGCCGCGTGCGCCTTCGGGACCCCGATAAAGGCCTCGGGCTCCGCATTCCCGAGACACGCCTTGAGGTGCTTCAGACCGATGCCGGGATCCACCAAGACCGGAACCGCGCCGGTCTTGAAGAGCGCGAAGACCAGCGCGAAGAGATCGAGCCCCGGCGGCACCATGAGCACCACGCGAACGCCGCGGGTGATGCCAATCTCTTCGAGGCCGTGGGCAATGGCGCTCGATCGCTCATCGAGTTGGTGGTAGGTGAGCCGACCCCCGCGCCGCCCCCACGGGCAGATGATGGCCGCAGCGTCCGGCTGCCGAGCCGCCATTTCGGGCAGGAAATCAGCGATGTTGGCCTTCTCGGTCATAAGCCAACCAGCCCCGGGACTGAAAAACCACGACGAACTGGAAAAACAGAGGAACACAACGCAGAGACGCAGAGACGCAGAGACGCAGAGACGTCCGCTCTCCCACATCGCAAACACGAAGACACAAAGACACAAAGGCCGCACGCTCGCGCAAGAAAACCGCAGATCACGCAGATGG
>JAOZUP010000313.1 GCA_029938595.1 Thermoanaerobaculales bacterium
AACTACGTGGCCACCAAGGCCGGGGTCATCGGCATGACCAAGACCTGGGCGCGCGAGCTGGGGAAGTTCGGCATCCGTGTGAACGCGGTCGCGCCGGGCTTCGTCAAGACCGAGATTATCAACGCCATGCCGCAGAAGGTCCTCGACGGAATGGTGGCCCACACCCCGATGGGCCGCATGGGAGACACCGCGGACATCGCCGAGGCATACCTGTGGCTCGCTTCTGACGCGGCGACGTGGGTGACCGGGACGACGCTGAGTGTTGACGGGGGGCTCGTAATCGGAACATAAATTCGGAATTCGGAATTCGGAATTAGGAATTAGGAATTAGGAATGCCGACCCACCCACCATGGGATACGGGAGCGCGTGGGCACGTTGACCGGAGGTGCCTGGCATCCCGATTCGCCGCGAATCGGCGTGCCTGGCATCCTCTCGTGGATGGAGGTTGAGGGATGAAACGTTACGCGACCATTGTTGCTACGGGTCGTTACATACCGGAGATCGAGGTCTCCAACGACGAGCTGCGTGAACGCTTCGCGCACATTCCCGACTTCGTCGACAAGATGGAGGAGTCGTCGGCGATCCGGACCCGGTGGTGGGCGCCGGACGACTGGTGCACCTCCGACATCGCGCTGCCGGCCGCGCGGCAGGCGTTGGAGCGAGCCGGGCGCAAGCCCGAGGACGTCGATCTCATCATCCTCGGCACCGACTCACCCGATTACACGACACCCGCGACCTCAGTAGTGCTGCAGCACAAGCTGGGGGCCAAGAACGCCGGCACCTTCGACGTCGGTTGCGCCTGCGCCTCCTTCCCGACCGGGGCGGCCATCGCCTCCGGTCTCATCGCTGCGAATCCGAATTTTCGAACGGTGCTGGTTCTCGGCGTTTACAACATGCACAAGTTGGCCGCCCCCGACGACCCGATGATCTTTTTCTACGGCGACGGGGCCGGGGCCGCGGTGCTCGAGCCGGCCGACGAGCCGGGCTTTATCTCCTCGGCGATGCGCGCCGACGGCGCCTACCACGGCCATTGGGGAATCTATGCCGGCGCCACCTTCGAACCGGCGACCGAGGAGGCGGTGCGCGAGGGCCGGACGACGGTCAAGATGGTCGAGCGCTACCCGCCCGAGATCAACCACGAGGGCTGGCCGAAGGTGGTACGGGCGGTGGCCGCGAACGGCGGTTTCGAGGTCTCGGACATCGACCTCGCGATCTTCACCCAGGTTCGCAAGCCGTCGATCGAACTCGTGATGTCCGAGCTCGGGCTGCCGATGGAGCGCACCCACACGGTGATGGAGAAGTGGGGCTACGCCGGATCGGCGTGCGTGCCGATCGCGCTCGATGACGCCATCGAGCAGGGCAAGCTATCCTCCGGGGACCTGCTGGTGCTGGTCGGCTCCGGAGTAGGGTATAACCAAGCAGGTGTCGCGTTTCGGATGAAGTGAGGAGTTGAGAGTTGAGAGTGAAGAGTTTAGGGTGAAGACGTTGTCGAATTCTCAGTTCTCAATTCTCAATTCTCAATTGCTCGCACCCAACCGGGGCGGGAATGGGTTGGACGGGCGGGATTCCGAATTCCGAATTCCGAATTCCGAATTCCGAATTCGAGATGGCTGGCCGGAGGTGTAATCCGTGGGGAAAATAGTCTTGAGGGTCCTCCTCGCGTTCGGCATCCTCGTCGTCATCGGCATCATCATTTCGGTGGGGATGGTTTGGAAACGGCCTTTGAAGGTTGACGCCATGGTCAGCCGCTTGGCGCTTAGCAAGCTGGGCTTCGAGAAGACCCGCGTCGCCACTCCCGACGGCCGTATGACGGTGTGGGTGGGCGGTTCGGGCCCGTGCATGGTGCTGCTGCACGGCGCCGGCGATCAGGCCGGGGCGTGGGCACGAATGGTCCCGCCGCTGCTCGAGGACTACCGGGTTGTCATCCCAGATCTTCCCGGTCACTGGAAGAGCGACCCGCGGAGCGGTCCTCTCGGCATCGACCAGGTGTTGGCCGGGGTGGAAGTCGTGATGGAGTCGGTGTGTAACGGCGAGCGGGCGATTCTGGTCGGCAACTCGATGGGCGCGTGGGTCGGCATGCTCTACGCCCGTGACTATCCTGCTCAGGTTGCACGTTTGGTGGCCATCAACGGCGGCGCCATCAGGGAGGACAACGCCGCCGTCAACCTCTTCCCCGTGACCCGCGACGAGGCGCGCGAGACCATGAAGGCGCTGATGGGACCGGCGACGTTGCCGCTCCCCGGCTTCGTGCTCGACGACGTGATTCGCTGGTCTCGGGTGGGCCCGGCTGGTCGTCTGGCCGGGCGGCTGGCGGATGCCGGAGATCAGATTGACGCCTACCTGCTTGACGGACGACTTGACGAGGTGGTGGTGCCGGTGGATCTGGTGTGGGGCGACGCGGACGGGCTGTTCACCCTGGACTACGCGCAGCGTCTCCTCGACGGGCTGCCTCGGGCGCGGCTGCACCCGGTGCACGGTTGCGGCCACGTGCCGCATCGCGAGTGCCCGGACAAGACCGCCGAGGCGCTGCGGGCGGCGCTCGCCATGCCGCCGGCGGAGATCGCCGTGGATGAGAGCGAGATGCTGGAACCATGATCTGCGCCGACATCGTTGGCGAGCGGAGCCGCCTGTCGCCGGCGCAGACGGCGATCGTCGATGTGGCCAGTGGCCAGCGCCTCACCTATCGCGAGATGGACCACCGGGCCGCTACATGTGCGCGGGCGTGGCTCTACACCCTCGGACTCAAACGGGGTGACCGGCTGGGGATCCTGTCGGGAAACCGGCTGGAGTTCCTCGATGCCTTCTTTGCCGCCGCCAAGTCGGGCGTCATCCTGGTGCCCCTCGGCACCCGGCTGACCGCGGCCGAGCTGGCGGTGATCGCCGCAGATTGTAGGCTGTCGGCGCTGGTCTACAGCGGTGAGCATGCGGACACCGTTCGCGAGCTGCGGTCGTCCGTCGATCTGGGCCGGGTGGTGGCGCTCGACGACAGCGACGATCCCGGCGACCTTTCGTGGTCGGATCTGCACGGATCGGTGGGCGAAGCCGACTTCGTGCCGGCGGTCTGCGATCCGGAAGACCCGTTCTGCTTGCTCTATACTTCGGGCACCACGGGCCGCCCGAAGGGGGTCATCACCCCGCACCGCATGGTGGCCTGGAACGCCTACAACACGGTTGCCTGCTGGCAGCTCTCGGAGAACGACGTGAGCCCGATCTTTACCCCGCTCTATCACGCGGGTGGGCTCGGTGCCTTCCTGATGCCGATATTGCTTGCCGGTGGGACCATCATCCTCCACCGCGAATTCGACGCCACCGAGGTGTGGCGCGTGATCTCCGAGGAACGCTGCACTGTGGTGCTCGGCGTGCCGACGATCTGGAAGATGCTCGCCGATGCGCCCGAGTTCGAAACGGCCGACCTCAGCCATGTGCGCTGGTTCATCTCCGGTGGCGCGCCGATGCCGCGCCACCTGGTGGCTGTCTACCGCGAGCGCGGCGTGGTGATGCGGCAGGGATACGGTCTGACTGAGGTCGGGGTCAACTGTTTCGCCATGTCCGATGAGGAGGCGTGGGCCAAAGCCGGCTCGATCGGCCGGCCGCTGATGTTCACCGAGGCGCGGGTGGTCGACGAGGGCGGTCAGGAGCTGCCTCCGGACGAGGTCGGCGAGCTCTGCTTCCGCGGGCCCCACGTCTCGGCCGGCTACTGGAGAAACCCCGACGCGACAACGGCAGCACGCGATGCCGACGGCTGGTTCCACACCGGCGACATGGCGCGACGCGACGCCGACGGCTTTTATTTCATCGCGGGCCGCGCCAAGGACATGTTCATCTCGGGCGGGGTCAACGTCTACCCGGCGGAGATCGAGAACAGCCTCCTGCAGCATCCCTCGCTTGCCGATGCCGCCGTGGTCGGCGTGCCGCATGGGATCTGGGGAGAGGTCGGCGTGGCCTTCGTGGTGGCGGCCGAGGACGAGGCGGTGACCGGAGAGGAGCTGAGTGAGTTTCTCGGTGGGCGTCTCGCGCGCTACAAGATTCCCAAGGAGTTTCTACTCCTCGATGAACTCCCGAGGACCCCATACGGCAAAGTAGTCAAGGCTGAGCTTGTCGACCTTTGGAAGGAAGAACAGGATAATTAGGAATTAGGAATGAGGAATTAGGAATGCACCCACCCACCCGCGATGAGATACGGGAGGGCGCAAGCACGATGATCGGAGGTGCCTGGCATCCCGATTCGCCGCGAATCGGCGTGCCTGGCATCCTCTCGGGAAGCGCGATCGGAAAAGGTCGCGTTGAAGTCGGAAGCGCGTTGCTTGAACACTGGACCGGGCTCGGAAACGGATACTGAAACGGAATTTGAGGAGGTCACGTGAAGAAGATTTACATTGCTGCATATCACCAATCCAAATTCGGCAAGCTGTTTGACATGACGGTGCCGGAGATCATTGCCAACGCGGTCACGGAGACGTGCACCGAAATCGGTGCAGAACCGCAGGCCATCGATGTCGCGTCGGTTGGCGCGACCTGCAACTTCTCGCTCAACCAGCAGGGTCTGCTGGCCGGCCTGGTGGCGATGGTGCCGGGGCTCGGCGCCAAGCCCATCGAGGCGGTGGAGAACGCCTGCGCCTCCGGCGGCCAGGCGGTGCTGAGTGTGATCGGCAAGATGCAAATGGGCCTCGGTGACGTAGGTATCGCGGTCGGCTTCGAAAAGATGCGCAATGACGAGGGCAAGATGGATGGCGCCCTCATCGGCGAGGTGTTGGGCTACTTCTCGCACCCCGACGAGCGCGAGGGTAAGGTCTACATCTTTCCCCACCTCTTTGCCGAGGTCATGCGCGATTACATGGCGGCGCACGGCACCACCGAGCGCGAGTTCGCCGAGATTTCGTCGCGCGAGTACGGAAACGGCAACCACAACCCCTATGCTCAGATGCAGAAGATCCACGTCTCGCTTGATGAGGCGGCGACCGCCGAGGGCCGCAACCGGTACATCGTCGAGGGCCTGCCGCTCAAGACCTACGACTGCTC
>JAOZUP010000033.1 GCA_029938595.1 Thermoanaerobaculales bacterium
CAAGGAGCTGACGGGGTGATCATCGGCGGTTGCTGGCCGGGTGAATGCCACTATGTGACCGAAGGAAACTACGATGCACTCGGCAATATGCACCTGTCCAAAAAACTCCTTCAGCTCATCGGGTTGAATCCAGACCGGTTGAGACTCGAATGGATCGGCGCATCGGAAGGCTCTCGCTTCGCCGAGGTCATGAGTGAGTTCGCCAAGTTGTTGGCGGAGCTGGGACCTCTCAGCCATGACGAGGGAATTGACGAAGCCGCCTTGAGGCTCAAGCTCGATGCCGTGAATCAACTGGTCCCGTATCTGAAGCTGGTGGAAAGGGAGAAGTTGAGAGTACCGACCAAGTCGGAGGAGGCTTATAACGACTTCTTCAACAGTGACGCGGTGAACAAGCTCTTCAATGACTTGATTGCAGATAAGTTGGCAATCAGTCAGATCTTGTTGGCTCTGGCGGAGAAACCGCTCTCTACCGGAGAAATCTCAGAGGTATTGGGTCTGAACCCCTCAGAGGTCTCGAAGCACATGAACAGCTCATCGAGGCAGGGATTCGTCAGATACGACCTCGAGCGGAAATGCTACGCGCTCGCATGAGCACAACGAACAATCGTGGAGACAAGGACTGAAAACCAGCAATGAATGACGACAGAATCGACCAAATTATCGAGAGCCACCAGAGCGAGGCCAGCTCATTGATTCAGGTGCTCCTGGACATTCAGAGTGAGGATCGCTGGCTTTCGAAGGAAGCTCTTTCGAGGGTCAGCGAGAAATTAGATGTCCCTCTGCGACGGATTCAGCACATCGCCACTTTCTACAAGGCCTTCAGCCTGTCTCCCAAGGGGCGCCATGAAGTTCACATCTGCATGGGTACTGCCTGTCATGTTCGTGGTGCGGGACGTGTCCTCGAGAAGGTCGAGGCCGTGACCGGTATCGGACCAGGAGAAACGGATCTCGACATGAAGTTCAGCCTGGAGACCGTCAACTGTCTCGGTTGCTGCGCTTTGGGACCGGTGATGGAAATCGATGGAACGACTCACGGCAGGCTCTCGGCAGCCGATACAACAGATGTGCTGCAGACCTATGAGTAGGCATCTACGATGATCCGGATCAACTCCCCTGATGAGCTCGTGGCACTCAGAGACCGAATAGTATCCGAGAGAAACCCCGACACACCTTGCATCACAGTCTGTGCCGGCACCGGCTGCCTTGCCTCCGGCTCGAGGGACGTCGTCGCAGCGTTCAACCACGCGATCGGAACGCAGGATTTGGATGTCGAGGTCGGCTTCAGAGCAACGGGGTGTCACGGCTTCTGTGAGAAGGGTCCCATAGTTGTCATCGACCCTGAGGAGATCTGCTACCTCCAGGTCACGTCTGAAGACGTCCCCGAGATCATCGCAAAGACAATCAAGGAGAAGAAGGTCATAGAGCGCCTTCTCTATGTTGACCAGACCACAGGCGAAAAGGCGGTCCACGAGTCGGACATTCCGTTCTACAAGTACCAGGAGCGGATGGTCTTCGGCGCCAACAGGAGGATCGACCCCAAGAGTTTCGAGGATTATCTCGCCATCGGCGGCTGTCAGGCATTGACCAAAGCACTCTTCGAAATGACCCCTGACGAAGTCATCTCAGAGGTGAAAGACGCAAATCTACGGGGTCGCGGAGGCGGGGGATTCCCAGCCGGGGAAAAATGGGAGATCGCTCGCGCCGCTCCCGGTGAGCCCAAGTATGTCGTCGTCAATTGCGATGAGGGAGACCCCGGCGCCTACATGGATCGATCACTGATGGAGGGCAACCCGTATGGCGTGCTCGAGGGCTTGACGATCGGAGCCTATGCCATTGGCGCCAATGAGGGTTATGTCTATATTCGCCAGGAGTATCCCCTGGCGTTGGAGAACCTGAGTCTTGCCATCGAGGATGCCGAGAAACGTGGACTCCTCGGTAAAGACATCCTCGGCTCCGGATTCGATTTCAAGGTCAAGGTGCACCGTGGCGCCGGCGCCTTTGTCTGCGGTGAAGAGACGGCTCTGATCATTTCATTGGAGGGCGAGGTCGGCGAACCAAGGCCCAGACCGCCCTACCCTGCCGTAAAAGGACTCTGGGGCAAGCCGACGAACATCAACAATGTGGAGACATGGGCCAACATCCCTCTGATCATCAATGGCGGAGCTGCTGCCTTTGCCGCGATCGGCACCGAGGGAAGCAAGGGCACGAAGATCTTCTCCCTGGTCGGCAAGATCGCCAATACCGGCCTCGTGGAAGTGCCCATGGGCATCAGCCTGAGAGATGTCATCTACAAGATCGGCGGTGGCATCCCCGACGGCAAGAAGTTCAAGGCGGTGCAGACCGGCGGGCCGTCCGGAGGGTGCATCCCCGAGGAACGGCTGGATCTGGAAGTCGATTTTGATGAGCTCACCAAGGCCGGCTCGATGATGGGGTCGGGTGGGATGATCGTCATGGATGAAGAGACCTGCATGGTTGACGTGGCCAGGTACTTCATCGACTTCCTCACGGACGAATCGTGCGGCAAGTGTGTCCCCTGCCGTGAGGGCCTGAGGCAGATGCAGAGAATTCTAACCAGAATCACCGAAGGAAAAGGAGAAGAGAGTGACATCGAGGTCCTGGAGGAGCTTGCCGAGACGGCGCAAGAGGCCTCACTGTGTGCCTTGGGTAAGACCGCCCCGAACCCTTTCCTGAGCACTTTTCGGTACTTCAGAGATGAGTACGAGGCACACATCAATGAGAAGCGGTGTCCCGCGCTGTCCTGCAAGAAGCTGGTCTCGTACTATATCGAACCGGAGAAGTGCAAGGCATGTTTGATCTGTCTCAAGGAATGCCCCGCCGGGGCGATCGATGGTGCAAAGAAGACGATCCACATCATCGACCAGGAGAAGTGCGACGCATGCGGCATCTGCTTTGAGGTCTGCCCCTCCCGCTTTGACGCGGTCGTGAGGATTTCAGGCGAGCCTGTTCCGCCTCCCATTCCGGAAGAGAAGAGAATGGTCATCAGAAAGAGCAAACGGCAATGAAAAGTATCCGCATGCAGATTGACGGAAAAGAGGTACAGGCAGCAAAGGGGATGACCGTCCTCGAAGCGGCTCGAAGTGCGGGGATTTCGATCCCCACCCTCTGTCATCACGAGCAGCTGGCGCCTTTCGGAGGGTGCCGGCTGTGCATCGTGGAAGTAGAAGCTCACGGCGGGAAAAACATCGTTGCTTCCTGCGTGTTTCAGGCAGAAGACGATCTGATCATCAATACCAGATCCGACAAGATCGACAGAATCCGCAAAAGCATTCTGGAGCTCCTGCTGGCACATGCTCCGGAATCGCCGCGGCTACAGGAGCTGGCTAAGGACTATGGAGCAGACAAAGACAAGTTTCCGCAAGAGGCTTCATTCTGTGTTCATTGCGGTCTCTGTGTTCGCTACTGTGCCGAGGTCAAGCAGTTGAACGCCGTTGGTTTCATCGACCGGGGAATCAGAAAAGAGATCGCATTCCTACCGGAAATCGCCTCCAAGGAGTGCAACGACTGCAAGGAGTGCTTTCCACTGTGCCCGACCTCCTATCTCCAGGCGGCGTTCGTCCTCGTCGAATCGCTGGCGTTCCCCCGCGATCAAGCGACTCAAGCGTGACTGGAGACGACGCGATGTCAGCCATGGTCCTGAAGGACATCGAGAACTCGTTGCGGGCCCACATACAACGCGAGGAAACCGCCGCCGATCAGGGCGAGAGAACCATCGACAGCCTGTGGAATCACCTGTGCAGAACCGCCAGGATCGCCGAGCAGCTCGGCCGCGCCGAAGGCGTCGACCCCTCCACCTGCCGTCTCGCCGCACTGTTTCACGATGCCGGCAAGTTTCACCAAGGCAAGCTCCACGGGGATTCGGAACCCGAGGAGCAGCACTCTGTCAAGATCCTGGCCGGCCTGGCCCAGCAGCATGTCATTCCCGAGCAACAGGTCGCGGAGATCAGCGAGGCAATCCTACAGCTCTATCGGGGCGACCCCGATCCGGCACCTTTGGCAAAGGTACTCTTCGATGCCGACAACCTGGACAAGCTCGGCTACCTGGGAGCTGCCAACTTCTTCGTCAAACGCGGTCTGAGGGGTCGGGGGATCTCACGCTCGTTCATGGTCCAGTTCACCGTCGAACTCACCTACGCGCGGCACGCCGTGGCCTGCATGCAGACTGAAGCCGGCCGAAACTGGGCCAGGCGGCGGGCGCCTCAGACACAGAGCTTTTTCTCTTCGCTGCTCGACCAACTGCGAGAGGACGGCTTGGCCGATCTGGTGATCAAGGAGCTCCACTTCGACGGCTTGCTGATCGATGCGGTTGTCCCTGCGGCCTGCAGCTGCTCCCGGGCCCTGGTTCCCGAGATCTGGCAGAAGGAGGGCATCAAGTGCTGCAAGATCCACCTCGTACACGCCTGCCAAGCCTGCGACGAGCGATACGAGGTACGCTTCTGCCGGCCCAGGTTGGCAAGCGGTGAGTGAGGGAATAGAGGAGGTCGATCGGGCGCACCAGCACCCAGCCCGCTTATCTCACCGGGTGTCTACTACGGGCGGCGAATCGCGGCGTCCCGCCGTGCTTGTCGCAAATCGTGCTCCTCGACGTAGCGCAACTACGACTGCGTCGCCCAATTCACAACAAACCCAGCGGATACTTGCACTTCGCCACCCTCGCTACGAAACCCGGTGAGATAAGCGGGCTAGTCAGGAGTGTTACATGACCGAGTCGGAGGGCTATCGAGACAATTACACTCGGCGCGCGATGAAGGGTAACGATACAATCTCAGGGGATACCGCCGGGGAGGGCTTATGAGCCAGGAGAAGAGCGCTATCAAGAAGATCCGCGCCACGGGTGCGATGCGCGAGGTCATGGCCGAGTACTTCGCCGAGCTCGACGAGGCTGCGAAAACGGGTTCAGAGAAGATCGCGTGGTGCACCAGTGTCGGACCGGCCGAGCTACTGCGCTCCTTCGGCTTTCTGGTGTACTTCCCGGAGAATCACGGCGCGCTGCTCGGCGCCACGCGGATGGCGGCCGATTTGATTCCGGCGGCCACCGCGGCCGGCTACTCGCCGGAGATCTGCTCCTACCTGACGAGCGACGTCGGGTCGTATCTGAGCAAGACCACCCCGCTGACCCGCGCCTTCGGTATGGAGTCGGTACCGAAGGCAGACGTCCTGGTCTACAACACCAATCAGTGCCGCGATGTCCAGGACTGGCTCGGATTCTACGAGCGCGAATGGGGAGTGCCGATGCTCGGGATCCAGACACCGCGTTCCGTCGGCGACCTCTCAGACGCCATCGTCGGCGGGCTGATCGAGCAGCACAAGGCCCTGATCCCACACCTCGAGGAGATCTCCGGCCGAAAGTTCGACATCGACCGGCTGCGGGAGGTCATGGCCTCGTCCCACCGCTGCACCCAGCTGTGGCGCGAGGTCCTCCGTTTGGCCACGCACCGGCCCTCGCCGATCACCTTCTTTGACTGCACGATCCACATGGGTCCCGCAGTGGTGCTGCGCGGCGAAGAGCGCGCCGAGCGGTACTACGAGGTCCTGATAGCCGAGCTCGAGGAGAGGATCGCCGACGGCGTCGGTGCGGTCGACGACGAGAGCCTCCGCTTCTACTGGGAGGGCATGCCGGTGTGGGGCAAGCTCCGCGACCACGCGGAGCAGTTTGCCGGCCACCGGGCGTGCGTGGTGGCCTCCACCTACTGCAACAGCTGGATCTTCGACGCCCTCGAATACGCCGACCCCTTCGAGGGCATGGCCCGCGCCTACACCGAGATCTTCATCGTCCGCTCGGAGGATTTCAAGCAGGGGTATATGGAGTCGATGGTGCGCGACTACGCCATTGACGGGATCATCTTCCACGACGCCAAGACCTGCCCCAACAACTCGAACAACCGCTACGGCCTGCCGCTTCGTCTCCGCGAGCAGATCGGAACCCCGTTCGTGGTCATCGACGGTGACCTCAACGATCTTCGCCTGTACTCAGAGGAGCAGGCGCGGACCCAGTTCGAGGCGCTGGTGGAGCAGCTTCAGGAGCAACCCGCATAGTGAATGATCCGCTCTACTGTGGTGTGGACGTGGGGGCGTCCTCCACAAAGCTGGTCCTTCTGGATCAGAGTCGCGAGGTCCGCGGCCACTCCATCCGACGCTCAGGCGTCGACTATGCCGCGACAGCGCGCGCCTGTCTCGACGAGGCCATCGGCGCGGCAGGTGCCGAGGCGGGCCAGGTCCGCCGCACGGTGTCCACCGGCTACGGGCGCCGCAACGTGGACTTCTCCGATGACACCCGCACCGAGCTCCACTGCCACGGGGTCGGGTGCTACCACCACTTCCCCTCCGCCATCACTATCGTCGACATCGGTTGCCAGGACAACAAGATCATCCGCCTCGACGAAAGCGGGCGTCGGGTCGACTTCAAGATGAACCGCAAGTGCGCGGCCGGCACCGGCGCCTTTCTCGAAGAGATCGCGCTCCGGCTCGACGTCGAGCTGGAAGAGCTCGAGCGGTTGGCAAGCAGCACCACCGAGGCGGTTCGGCTGAACAGCTTCTGCACCGTCTTCGCCTCGACCGAGATCCTCTCCCACCTCCGCCGCGGTGAGCCCCTGGCCAATCTCATCCGGGGCGCGTTTGCTTCGGTCGTCAACCGGGTGGCGGAAATGGACCGTCTCGATGGAGAAGTGGTACTCACCGGCGGCGTCGTCGCTCACAACCCGACAACCGCCGAGATCTTTGCTGACAAGGTGGACGGAGAGGTGAAAGTGCCCCCCGACCCACAGTTCTCGGGCGCTCTCGGCGCGGCCTTGACCGCGCTGGCACAGGAGGAGAAAAATGCTTGACGGTCTCTTCAAACCGCGGGGGGTCGCGGTCGTCGGTGCGTCGGCCAACCCCTACTCGATTGGTCACATCGTCATCAAAAACCTTTCGGCCTACGGCTACAAGGGTCCGATCTTCCCGATCAACCCCAAGGGCGGTCACATCCGGTCGTTCAAGGCCTTCAAGTCGGTTCTCGATGTGCCGGACGTGATCGACCTGGTCAACATCTCGGTCAAGCACAGCCTGGTGCCGGCGGTTCTCGAAGAGTGCGGCAAGAAGGGCATCAAGTTCGCCATCGTCCATACCGCCGGCTTCAAGGAGGTCGGCGAGGAAGGCATCAAGCGAGAGCGCGAGATGGTGGAGCTGGCGCACAGCTACGGCATGCGTCTCTTCGGGCCGAACTCACAGGGAATCCAGAACGCCGACCCCGAGATCTCGGTCTACGCCAACTTCACCTTCGTGCCGATGAAGCCGGGCAATATCTCGATCATTGCACAGGGCGGCGGCATGGGCGAGATGCTCAAGCTGCACCTCCACAACGTCGGCCTCGGCCACCGCATGTACTGCTCCTACGGCAACGAGTGCGATCTCACGATGCCCGAGATCCTCGACTACTACGGGCAAGACGAAGGCACCCGCGTGATCATGATGCAGACCGAGAGCTTCAAGGACCCGACCGCCTTCCTCGAGGTGGCGTCGCGGATCACACCCAAGATCCCGATTCTGGCGATCAAGGCCGGACGAACCCGCGAGGGATCGGTGGCAGTCTCGTCGCACACCGGCACCCTTGTGGACCAGGCACGCATGGCCTCGGCAATGTATGAGAAGGCCGGGGTCGTGGAGTTCCACGACACCGATGAGATGATCAAGGCGGCGATCGCTTTCTCCACCCAGGAACCGCCCAGTGGACGGCGCATCGGTATGATCACCAACACCGGCGGCCCCGGCATCCAGGCCGTCGACGAGGCGGTGGGCCACGGGCTCGAGCTCGCTACCTGGTCCGAAAAGGGCAGGGCGAAGCTCGCCGATAGCCTCTACGCCGAGGCCAGCCTCGGCAACCCGGTCGACGTGGTCGCCACCGCCAACGCGGATCACTACCACGCGGCGGTTGAGACCCTCCTCACCGAGGAGGGCACCGACATGGTGCTGGTGTTCTTCGTCACCGCCCCCTTCACCGACACCGAGGCCATTGCACGACGCATCAAGGAGGCCACCGATGCCTCCGACAAGCCGGTCGTCGTGGTGGTCGAGACCTACTCGGAGTTCTACGGCCTGATCGACAAGCTCAGACAATCGGATCTGCCGGTCTACGAGTTCGCCGAGGACGGGGCGCGCGCCCTGGCCGCGATGTTCAGCTACGCCAAGCTCAGGGATCGCGAGGTCGAGACGCCGCCCGAGATCGAGGTGGACCGTGCCGGTGCAGAGGAGATCCTCGCCGGTTACGAGGGACGAGACACATATCTACCTCAGAAAGACGCCTTCGCGATCCTGGCGGCCTACGGTATCCCGGCGCCAAAGGTGCAATTGGTGTCAGGCGATGACGACCTGGATGCCGTCGCCGCCGATGTCGGTTTTCCGTGCGTTCTCAAGGTTGATTCGACGGAAGTGATCCACAAGTCGGACGAGGGCGGCGTGGTGCTCGGCATCAGGGACGGGGAGGCGTTGGCGGAGGCGTTCAGCGACTTGACCGAGCGTTTTGCCGGGAAGGGCGCGACCTTTATCGTCCAGGAGCAAAAACCGGCCGGCCGCGAGATCATCATCGGCGCCACCGAGGCTGAGGGCCTCGGCCATCTGGTGATGTTCGGTCTCGGCGGCGTTTTCGTCGAGGTGATGCGCGACGTGGCCTTCGCCGTCGCCCCCCTGAGCCGTCCGGAGGCGCGCACGCTGATGCGCGGGATAAAGGGATTCCCCATCCTCGAGGGTGTGCGCGGGGAGCCGGGCGCCGATCTCGATGCCATCGAGGATCTGTTGCTGCGGGTTTCGCGGATGGTCGCGGACAACCCGTCGATCACCGAGCTCGATCTCAACCCGATCCTGGTGACAAAGGACGGCGCCTGCGCCGTCGACATCCGCCTCAAGGTCCGCTGAATGTCTGTCGCCGCTTCGCGGCTCAGGGTTTTTTTTCGCATCGCATTCCTGGGGCTCACGCCCCAGGCTATGAGTCTTCCGCCGCTTCGCGGCTCGCGCGGCCCACGAGAAAGAAACTCGGCATGTTCTATGAGCGGGTAATGAGTATGTGGCTCCCCATCGAGCGCCGAAGGCGCGACAGATCCATAGCCTGGGGCGTCAGCCCCAGGTTGTGGGTACGAAAAAACCTCGGAGCCCCGAAGGGGCGGCAGATCGCGACTGCGGCGTGAGCCGCAGCCATCATCGTCTGATTGTCTGTCGCCGTTTCGCGGCTCACGGTTTCTTCCCCCGTCGTGTTCCTGGGGTTACTGACGGCCTGCGGCCGTCGTGTCGCACACTCGCCTGGCTGCGGTCGATGCCGGACTCGCTCGCCAGGCGAGCGCGGGTTGACGCCCCAGGCTATGAATATGTTGCCGCCTCGCGGCTGGCTCGGCCGAAAAGACTCGCCCAACCTGACTCATGGGGACAGGCATGATGCAGGCTGGCTGGATCCCGATCACCATCGTCACGGTGTACGTGGTGGTGTTGTTCGCGGTGACCGGCTGGGCACGCCGCCTCACAGCCAAAGGCGGCGGCGGTATCGTCGGATACCTGCTCGCTGGGAGGGCGTTGCCCTACTGGGTGGCGGCGGCTCTGCTCGCCGGTCTCGCCGTGGGCGGCGTCTCGACCATCGGCACCGCTGAGTGGGCGTACTCGCGGGGCATCTCGGCGGGTTGGTACAACGCCGCCTGGGCGGCCGGGGCCTTCATTCTGGCCCTCGGCGCGGCGCGGCGCTACCGCCGCCTTGAGATCACGACCCTGCCCGAGCTCTTCGAGCGATACTACAGCACCACCGCGCGGGTGCTCGGAGTGATCGGCCAACTCGTGATCCAGATCGTGA
Organism: Thermoanaerobaculales bacterium; assembly: GCA_029938595.1. Taxonomy (GTDB): domain Bacteria; phylum Acidobacteriota; class Thermoanaerobaculia; order Thermoanaerobaculales; family Sulfomarinibacteraceae; genus Sulfomarinibacter. The sequence continues at coordinate 9,827 of JAOZUP010000033.1, forward strand.
TCACCTCCCTCCAGTACGTCGCCGGGGGGGCGATCCTGCGCGCTTTGCTGCCCGGTGTCTTCACCCTGCAGTCGGGGATGCTGGTCACCGCCCTGGTCTTCGTCGGCATCACACTGATCGGCGGATTCTGGGCCGCCGGGCTGACCAACGTGATTAATATCGTCGTGATCTATGTCGGAATTGTCCTAGCGGCGGTCATGAGTGTGGCCAAGGTCGGCGGTCTCGGTGCTCTCAAGGCGAGTCTGCCCGACGCTCATCCAGGCTTCGACCTCCTCGCGATGGGTCCTGCCCTGATCGCCGCCTGGTTCCTCGTCATGATCACAACCACCCACTCGACCCAGGCGGTGATCCAGATCGGTTTTGCGGCGAAAGATGAGGACCACGCCGCCCGCGCCTATCTGCTCGGCGGGCTCCTGATCCTGCCGGTCGGCTTTGTCAGCGCCATCATCGGTATGGCGGCGGCGGCGAGTCACCCCGGCATCGTGGCGGCCGAGGCCTTACCGAGGATGGTGATGGACCTGCCCCCGCTTGCGGCTGGGATCATCCTCGCCGGTCTGTGGGCCGCAGACGTGAGCACTGCATCGGCCCTGCTACTCGGCAGCGCCGCCCTGGTCTCGAACGACATCGTCAAGCGGTTCTTCGCGCCCGATCTGAGCGCCGCCCGTGACCAGGCGGTTTGCCGTGTCACTGTGGCGGTCCTCAGCGTGATCACCTTCGGGCTCGCCCTCACGGTCCAGGGCATCCTCAAAGCCCTGCTGGTGGGTCTCACCCTGACCACCGCCTACACGCTGGTGGTGTTGATGACCATGTACTGCCCGCAGCTGTGCCGCCGCTCCTCCGCCACGTGGACCCTGTCGACGACGATGCTCGCCCTGGCGTTGTGGCTCATCGCACCCGCCGAATGGCGGGTGTTGCCCCACCCCATCTATCTCGCGTGGTTGGTGAGCCTAGTGACCTTCTTCCTGGTCGCCGTCTTCGACCGCAGGAGAATTACCGGTGCTTCCACTCAGGGGGGCGGCGCTCTTCGAAGCTCTTGATCCCCTCGGCGACATCCTCGAGGCGGTAGAGCTCCGACAGGAACAAAGCCTTGAAGGCGTCGAGCCGCTCCGCGCAGCCCTCGGTCAGGCTCTTCGCGAGCGCTTGCTTGGTTATTCGGAGCACCGGCGCTGAGAGACCGTTGAACAGGTCGTCGATCTCCGACCACTCGTCTCTCGGCAGGATCTTCTGCACCAGGCCCATCGCCAGCGCCCGTTCGGCGTCGATGTTGTCGCCGCTGAGGATCGCATAGGCAGCGTTCTGGAGCCCGGTCAGACGGGGAAGCTGATGGACCGCGACGGGCGGAAAGAACCCCAGCTTGATCTCGGGCTGGCCGAGGACGGCATCGGGGGCGCCGATCACGAAGTCACAGAACGAGATCAGCTCCATCGCGCCCCCGAGACAGGCCCCGTGGACCGCCGCGATCACCGGTGCCGGAAAGGCGGGCAGCGCGAGGCAGGCGTCATTGAGGGCCCTCAACATGCCATCGGCCTGTTCTTGTTTGTGCTCTACCACCGACGCGCCGGCCGAGAAACAACGCCCCTCGCCCGACAGCACGACCGCTGCCACCGTTTCGTCGGCCTCGAGCTCGCCGAGGCGCTCGACCAGCTCACCGAGGATCGCCGCGTCGAGCACGTTGACCGGCGGGGCGTTGATCACCAAATGCACCACTCGCTCACGTCGCACTACATCGATCATTCGAGCCTCCCCCGTCCGAGGCGTGGCCTCGGTGCGCTATGAGTGAATCAAATACTCCGGAATGTCGTCGTCATCGCGAGTGCCGTTCTTGATCTCCTGAGTCACGATCGCGCTGGTGAAAAAATGGTTGTTAGCTACATCGACGCCATGAAACATGCGCCCGATCTTGACGATTTTGCCGTTGATGTACTCGATCTCTGTCGGCCGGCGTTCCTTCAGATCGAACCACATGGAGGGGTGGTGGTCGCCTCCCCCCTCGAGGTACTCCATGCATCTGTCGAGGGCATCCTCTCCGTAGTTGTAACCGACCAGACCCGCCACGGTGAGACCTTCTCTGAGCAGCACACGGGCGGTGCGCCGCGTGTGTTTGAGGTGCATCGCGCGCGCCATGGTGAGACCGTGCGCCGCGCACAGGGCGTTGAGCGCCGAGTTGAGGACGGTCTTGAAGAAGGCCGCCTTCTTCATCTCAAAGTGCGACACGCTGAGGGTGGTCAGACCCGTCGCCGTCAGCATTTCAGCGACCTCGTTCATCAGCTCCGGGGCCCTCTCGGAGGCCGGGCCGAGCAGGTTGGGCGGGTGAAACCAATTCATCTTGGTCCCGCCGTCGGAGTCTTGGTTGCCCGCGAAATTGATCACGCCCCTGCACACACGATCCTTGGGGAAAAACTCGCCGACGAGGTCCTCGGGACCGATGCCGTTCATGGCCGCCACGACGCGCATATTCTCGGGCCATTCGAGATCGGAGAAGACCGCCATCACGTCGGGCAGAGCCCATGTCTTGGTGCAGATGAACACCACCGACAGATCCTCGATCTCGGAAAGCTCGGCGAGGCTCGAGAAGCAGTGTTCTGGTCTCTCTTGGAGTTCAGCAAACCCCTGAATCAGAAGCCCTTCACGGTTCACCTGTTCTGCACGGACATCATTCAGTTCGACCCCATACACCGTGAGACCACTCCGCACAAGGTAGGCTCCGAGGATCGAGCCCACAGGACCGAAACCGACGATTCCAACCACGTTTCGTTTCAAGGCCCCCCCCTTCTAGCCCGGCACCTCTGACGGGCGGAATTCTATCACCAGTCTCTGGCCTATCTGAATCTGAATCTCGATTTTGAGGGTGTGTCGAAGAGACTGTCTCTACTCATGCTCCGGCGTCTCGTCAGCCTCCTCGATCAACGTGTCGATCGGAACCTCGGTGCGCTGCAACGCCGAAGCCACCTCCTCCGCCTGCCGCATCACACGCAGCAGGTTGAGGCCGGCCAAGCGGGAGATGTCCTCGCGGCTCCAACCGCGCTCGAGGAGCACTGCGAGCAGTGCCGGGTAACCGGACACATCCTCGAGGCCTTCGGGAAGGTTGCTGATGCCGTCAAAATCCGAGCCGAGCCCGACGTGGTCGATCCCGGCCACCTCGACGACGTGATCGAGGTGATCGGCGACGTCATCCAGCGTGACGGCGGGAATCGGATTCTCCGCCTTCCAGGAGTCCAACCCCGCCTCGACCGCTTCGGGATCGCCGGGGAAGAGGGTCTCAAGACGCATCTGCTCGGCCTCGCGGTCGGCCTGACGGTCGGTGACCTCTCGCGACAGGAAGAACGAACAGAAGTTGACCATGACCACACCGCCGTTCTCCGGCATGCCCCGGAGCACATCATCGGGGACGTTGCGCGGGTACGGGTTGAGAGCAAACGCATCGGAGTGGGAGAAAATAACGGGCGCACGGGTCACATCGAGGACGTCATGCATCACACCAGCCGACACGTGTGACAGGTCAACCAGCATGCCGAGGCGGTTCATCTCCTTGACCACCAGCTTGCCGAAGGGAGTCAGTCCATCGTGCTCGGGGGCAGCGGTGGCGGCATCCGCCCACGGCACGTTCTCCCAGTGAGTCAGGGTCATGTAGCGGGCGCCGAGATCGTAGAGCATCCTCAGCACCGCCAGCGACGAATTGATGCTGTGGCCGCCCTCCACCCCGATCAGCGACGCGATCTTGCCGTCGGCGTGGATTCGCACCACGTCGTCGGCGGTGAGGGCGATCTCGAGATCGTTCGGGTAGTGCGCCGCCAATCGATGGACGAGATCAATCTGCTCGAGGACCGTTACCACCGACTCGGCATCTCCGAGATCAGTGGGGATCCACACCGACCAGAATTGGGCGCCGACGCCGCCCTCGCGGAGCCGCTTCAGATCGGTGTGCATCGACCGTTCGAGAGCCGTTGTGTCGAAAAAATCGAAATCTCCGAGGTGATTGGACACCCGGCTGCGGATGGCCCACGGCGTATCGTTGTGGCCGTCGATCAACGGCACCTCGCGCAGGACCTCGCGCACGATCGCCTCCCGCTCCGCGGCCGTGGCGGCCCGCCCATCTTGCGCCGACGCATCCAGCCCAGCGCACACTCCGAGCGCCGCGAATACCACGACTTGCCAGTCCCATCTCCTCACGTCTCCTCCTCGGCGGCCTTCTCTGGATCCGCCTTCCACCTCTCCCAAAACTCTGTTCGCCTCTCGCCGCTTGCCCCGGGGGCGATCAGATCGTGGACCTCGTCGAAGGTGGCTGCCCACGCCCCCGGCGGCGGGTCGTCACCGACCACCAACGCCGTTGCGTGATTTGGATTGGCGGGTTCGCCCACCAGGACGATCGGCTCCTCGACCTCGCCGAGCCCCGGACCCCACACGGCATGGGGCACGAAGGCCAGCTTCTGAAATGTCCACAAATAGTCGTCGAGGATTTGGCGACGGCCCTCATCCGCCACCCACACCACGACCCGAACACGCTTTCTGTGAAGCGCATCGAGAATGGCGGCCAACTCTCCGGCACGCTTATCGGTCTTGAGCTCGTGTAATTCGAGTCGGGCCATAGAGCGCAATTCTACCCGATCGGCGTTAACTCGGCTAAGCCGTCAGCTGTCAGCTCATCACAGACGCCTGACTGCTCATGGCTGAAAGCTGATTGCTGATAGCTTTTGGTTTCCGTCCGCCTCGGAATTGCCATAAAGGCTGCACTTCGCCGCCATGAGGCACTGCTATCTTCAAACCATGAGCATAGCCACTGACGAGAACTTCGCCTACGTGATCCGCGGCGGTCAGCCGATCCAAGGCACTCTCATTCCAGGTGGCAACAAGAACGCGGCCCTGCCGATTCTTGCCGCCACCCTGCTCGCCGACGGTCCTGTCGAGCTCGCCAACCTACCGAAGATCCGCGATGTCATGGTGATGTTGGAGCTGCTCTCGAGCCTGGGCGCTGCAGTTGAAGAAACCGCCCCACTCACCTGGCGCATCGATGGTTCCGAGGTCAACGTCTTCGAGGCGCCCGCCGCTCTCGCATGCGAGATCCGGGCGTCGTTCCTGCTCGCGGGGCCACTGTTGGCCCGCCACGGCCGTGCCGAGCTGCCCCGTCCGGGCGGTGACCGTATCGGCCGCCGGCCCCTCGACGCCCACATCCATGCCCTGCAGGCGCTCGGCGCCGAGGTCAAGGTCGAACCGGATCGCTACAGCCTGCGGGCCTCCCGCGGACTCAGGGGTGCGGATATCTTCCTCCACGAAATGAGCGTGATGGCGACCGAGAACACGGTCATGGCGGCGGCTTTGGCCGACGGCGCGACCACGATTCGCAACGCCGCCTCCGAACCTCATGTACAGGAGCTCTGTCATCTGATCAACGCCATGGGAGGCTCGGTCCGCGGGATCGGCACCAATACACTCGAGGTGGAAGGGCGGTCGCGCCTCGGGGGCGCTACGGCCACGATCGGTCCCGACCCACTGGAGGTCGGGAGCTTTATCGGCCTCGCTGCCGTCACTGGCGGCGAGCTCCGAATCGTCGATGCCGAGCCCGAGCACCACCACCGGATGACCAAGCTCTGTTATGGCCGGCTCGGCATTTCGTGGCGGGTCGAGGGCAACGACATCGTGGTTCCAGCCGAGCAGGAGCTGGTGATCCAGGATGACTTCCACGGCGCTATCCCAAAGATCGACGACGGCCCGTGGCCCGCCTTCCCGGCCGACCTGACCTCGATCTCGATCGTCCTCGCCACCCAGGCGAGGGGTACGATCCTCATCCACGAGAAGCTCTTCGAGAGCCGCCTGTTCTGGGTCGACCGCCTGATCGCAATGGGCGCGCGGATCGTGCTCTGCGACCCTCACCGGGCGGTGGTCGTCGGACCCTCGAAGCTCCACGGGCAGAACCTGGCCAGCCCGGACATCCGCGCCGGCATGGCTTTGGTGATCGCCGCTCTCGCCGCTGAGGGCGAGAGCGTGATCCATAACATCCGTCAGGTCGAGCGGGGCTACGAGAATCTGCACGAGCGATTGCACGACCTCGGCGCCGACATCGAGCGCATCGAGGATTGACGGATAAGATTTCGAATTTCGAATTTCGAATTTCGAATTTTCGCCCACCCTCTCCCTGGCCCACGGTTCTCACCAGCGTTCTGCAGCGGACAGTGACGTAAGTCAGTTACTCGTCATCGAGTGCCGCTAGAAAGCCGTCGGACAGCACCTCGAGCCGCCAACCCGTGAGCCCTGCGTCCGTAAGATCATCGACCGTGGAACAGACAGGCGCACGCGTTGCCACCGCGTCCACACACCCACGAGGGCAGAGCAAACCACCCTGGAGACCGAGCTCCAACGACTTTGCGTCGCGGGCGGCGAGCAACCGCTTGATTCGCCGGTGCACCACAGGTTCCACTTTCGCAGCACGGGGGATCGGCACACGTTCAGGCGCTCGTTGTGGGCGATCGAGGCGATGGAGCAGCTCTCGGCCCCAGCGCCGTACTGCTCGAGGTCCGATACCCTCGGTCTTGCCAAGCTCCGCGAGGTCCGCCGGCGGCTCCTGCGCCAGCAGCATCAGCTGCCGATTGCCGAGGATCTTGAACGGCGGGACATCGAGGGCCCGAGCCTCCCGGTCGCGCCACTGGTGAAGGCTGTACAGGCGGTCGCGGTCGGCCCCGCGAAGAGCGCGCGCCCCCTTGAGTCGTTCGAACGCCACCGGGTCGGGCGCGGCGGCGGCGTGGCGCACCCTCTCGAGCGTACGGAACTCCTCCTCGGCCCAACCCCAGCGGCCGAGCTCCTCGAGTCTGCTCCGAAGCCGGTCCGTGAGTTCCAAGAGATAGGCAGTGTCCGCCGCAGCATAGGTGAGCTGCGCCGCCTTCAGGGGGCGGCGTCCCCAATCCGCCCGCTGATACCGCTTGTCCAGCCGGACGTCGAGCTCCTTGTCGAGCAAGGCGGCGAGTCCCGTCTTCTCCTCACCCAGCAGCTGAGCCATGATCTGGGTGTCCCTAAGCCCGTGCACCCGCGCCCCGTAGTCGCGGTCGAGGATCCTGACGTCGTAATCGGCGCCGTGCATCAGCACCGGAGTCGACGGATCTCCGACCACCTTCCACAGCGGTGCGAGATCGGACGGTTCAAGGGCGAGAGGATCGATCACCAGGTGCCGACCGGCCGCCGTCACCTGGATCAAGCACACCTTGTGGAAGTACGAATGCATCGAGTCAGCCTCGGTATCGAGGGCAAAGATCCCGTTCGCCGAGCACAGCTCGGCAGCGTTCCGAACTCCTTCGGCGGTATCGATCCAAACGGGTCGGAGTTCCTGAAGCATGGGTGGGGATGGTAGCAGAACAGAATTCGGAATTCGGAATTCGGAATTCGGAATGCCGCTCGCCCTCCCCAGGAATTTCGGATTTCGGAGTTCGGATTTCGGATTTG
>JAOZUP010000034.1 GCA_029938595.1 Thermoanaerobaculales bacterium
TTCGCATCGGGAACTGCGCCGTCCCCACCGGAGTTTCCGGATGGGAACGGGCTAGAGTAGCACCCATCGCACCCATCCGGCACAGATGGAATCCCTGTAATAGCGTTTCTGAAAACCAGCGCTCGTGCGATGTTGGAACTGGAGTCCCCTGATTGGTATCCTGGCCTGGGCCTCAGGGGAAACCATGCAGCCGGGAAAAAGGAAAATGTTCGGGATTGACCACATTCGTCGTGCGTGCATTTGGAAAGAAATGCTGCTGCCGACCTTCGTCGCGGCCGCCGGCATGATCGTCTGCGCCTGTTCGAGCACACCACTTTCGCCCTACACGGCAGATGCGACGCCTCTCGCGTCGCTGCCAGGTGTGGAGGATCAGCGCGGGCGTTTTCGGGAGATCTTCTGCACCATCCTCGAGGAGCGCGGCTCGACGCTGCCGGACTCTCGCACATGTGAGGATGCACTGACCCGTTACGGAATCGAGCCGGACGGCACTGGTCAGAACGTCGAGCTCGGCCAGTCCGACCGGCGCCTGGTAGCTGCCGTCGTGCCGGGGCTTGGCTGGGATTGTTTCGCAAACTGGGTGGATGTGAAAGAAACCAGTGCAACACATGTTCGCCAGTTCGGTTACGACATGGTCGCCCTGAAGGTGGAGGGGCTGTCGAGTTCCGGCGCAAACGCACGCCAGATCCGTGACGCGATCATGGCGATGGAACCGGAAAACACTGAGCCCTATCTCGTACTCATAGGCTACTCCAAGGGGGCGCCTGACATCCTCGAGGCAGTCGTATCCTATCCAGAGATTCGCCAGAGGATAGCTGCCGTTGTCGGGATCGCTGGTGCAATAGGAGGCTCGCCATTCGCAGAACACGTGAAACAGTCACAGGTCAAGCTCCTCAGACACTTTCCCGGTGCGGAGTGCTCCGCCGGTGACGGCGGTGCCGTTGAAAGCCTCCTCCCAACAACGCGCAAGGCTTGGCTTGCAGAAAATCCCCTTCCAGACAATATCCCGTATTATTCGCTGGTCACGTGCCCAGAACCCGAACGCATCTCCTCGTTCCTGAAACGCAGTTACAAAAAGGTCGGCCGGGTGGACGTACGCAACGACGGGATGGTCGTTTTCTTAGACCAGTTCATTCCGGGCAGCAGATTCCTCGGGTGTGTGAACGCCGATCATTGGGCAGTCGCTGTTCCGGTTGCACGCTCCCATCCACATCTCGCACCCCTGTTTTTCGACGAGAATGACTATCCCCGTGAAGTGTTGGTTGAGGCCTTGCTGCGCTTCGTGGAAGAGGATCTTGCGTCATCAGCCAGATGACATCTCACCGGGTTGTGTAGCAAGCGTGGCGCCCATTCAGTGTGAAATGTGAAATCATGCTATATAATTGCGACAGCGAATCATTATTGATTTTTGAAAAAGGCAAAAGATGCTTCGAAACAAGAGAAATCGTACCTCAGTTGCGCTGCTGCCGGTCCTCGCTGCGGCGTTCATCGCGCTCGTGCTTCCGGCCGGCCACGCCGTTGCCTCGTGCTCTGATCTGATCTTCCTCGACACCTTTGAATCCGGCGGCACCAGCCGCTGGATCAACTCGCCCGATCCGGCCCTGGCCACCGGGACCTGGACGTTCAATCTCGACTTCACCGGTTCCTCTCGCGCCTTCGCCCTCGAGCTCATCCAGCGCCCCAACGGCTCGGTCACGGGCTACCTGCTCGGCGGCACGCACCAGCGTGTGCTAGTCCGCGGCTCGGTCTCCGGCTCCAACGTCACCCTCGAGCTCGAGCTCGCCAACCCCGCCGCCACCCGCACGATCACGATTTCCGGCACTCTCGGGCGCGAGGCGATCGCCGCCACGGCTTCCGGCGACATCACGACCCAGGCCGTCACTCTCGAACGCACCGGCTGCGAGCTCTTTGAGCAGCAGCTCGCAGCGGCCGTGGACGCTGGCGGTCCCGAACCCGAGCACGTGCGCCTGCTGTCGGTCGTGCTCGATGACGACGGCAACTTTGTCGCCGGCGGTTTCGTCGGCCAGGACGACTGCGACCTGTGGGCCTGCGATGGCGGCGTGACCTCGTTCTCCGAGGTCAGCGACGTGCTCACTGTCGGGCTCGAAACCGACGGCGGGTGTTCGGCCGGATCCTCCTTCACCGTCACCTGGGATCCCGGCGGCCTGTACACCGGCACCTACAGCTTTACCGACTGCGGCGGTACGACCTCCGGCGACCTGCTCGCGGCCACCACCATGGGGACTACCAGCTCCGAGGTGCGCGAGGTGCTGGCGACGCGGTTTGCTATCGCCGACGTCCTAGAAAGCGGGGTCTCGCTGACGACCCCCCTCGAATCGTTGTCCCCGACCTACCTCAACTTCGGCAAGGACGAGCCGGCTCTGCGTGCCGAACTCAACGCCGAGATGACTCGCTACACCGCTATCGAGGTCGATCTCGAGCGCGCACGCGAGCTCTTCACCCGGTCGCACCCCCGAGCCCTGCCCGACCTGATCGAGCCCTTTGGCGTGAAGGTCGACGAGCGACGCACCGGCGTTCCCTCCCCAGGTGGCGGTGATTCGGTGACCTACCTCGACACGGGCGCCCGCCCGATCATCGACGACTTTGCTCTGCTGGCCCTCGAGGCGGGCGAGTGGAAGATTGCCGGCAACCAGGCAGCGGCTCTCGACCTTCCCTTCGCCTCAATCGTCTCGCCGGGCGGGACCCGGCTCGAGGCGCCGACAGCGGCGGGCCAGCCGGTGTACGTCTCGATCGGCCCCTACGGCGGCCACTTCATGCCGCTGACAGGCGACCCCTCGGGTGAGGCCAAGGCCAACTTCGCCGGTTTCCTCGCCGAAGACGATGGCGATATGGAGGAGCTGGAGGGCGATGGCGATGGCATCCGGGAGCCCGGTGAGGTTTGGGGCTTTCCGATCGGGGGCGACCTGACCGGCGACGCCGTCCGCCTGCGGCGACCGGCCTTCATCGCTCCAGCTGCCGGCAGCGTGAGGGCGGTGACCTACGAGGAGGGTCCTTCCAGCATCCACTTTGAAAACGAACCGCAGTGGAAGATTGAGTTGGCGCTGCCGGGTCAGGTGCGCTACGCCATCGGTCACATCGGCAAGATCGCCCCGGCCCTTCGCGCCCTCGTGCTTGCAGCGACCGGCACAGATACCGATACCTTCACCGGTCCGACGGGGACCGACCTGCTCGCGGGCCATGACCCGATCTCCGTGCCAGCCGGTACCGAGCTCGCCCTGCCCCAGATCCTGGCCTCTCCCGTTCCAGGCCACCCGGGTTACTGGGCCGGTGAGGGGAGCTTTCTCGAGTGGCCGTGGGCGCAGATCGAGTTTCAGGTGCCCTTCAGCCTCGGCGAGAGCGGCAATCTCGGCTCGGACTACTGTGTCTACCGCTTCTTCTCCGCCGGCCGCCGCAGCGAGCTGCAGGCGGTAATGGACGCAGATATGCTCGACCCGGACTCGCAGCGCTATCGCAACCGGTTGTTCTACGACCGATGGCAGTGGACCGCTCAGGGAGGGCTGTGCCAGGCTGAGAACCTGCTGCCGCGCGATTTCTCGGACCTCTACACCAACCTCGGCGGTTGGTTCGAACGGAGTGAGCCGGGCACCACTGTCGATGAGCTTTTCAGCTTCGTGCCGATCGACACGTCGTCGGCGGTCTACAACTCGGCCAACTACGACTCGGCAGCGGTGTCGCACCTCGTGATCCGCAACCTCCAGCCGGGACCATACAGCTGGATGATGCCGGACGGCACAACTGCGGACGTCTTCCTGGCGGCCGGTGAAGTTCTCGACCGCACTGCCGACGCCATGCTCATCAAATGGCGCGATTTCAATGCCACCAACCCGGTCGTGTACCAGCGCCTCGCTCACCGTCTCGACACGGACGGCTTGACCATCAAGTGGGGCAACTTCGCGTCAACCCCCGGCGCGGCCCTCCAGCCGACCCTTCTCCCGGGTGACCCCTGCGACGACATCCTTGTCCTGTGCTACGACCACAGCCAAGGTGCCTGGCCGCCGTGAGTCGGAAGTCGGTGTCGCTCCTTCGGAGCTCAAACCAGGGCTTCACTCCGGAGAAACTTCACGGAGTTACCTCCTCGGTGTCTCCCGAGGAATCGCGGGTGGGGCGCTGATCACGACCTCAGGTAACCGTTGACGCCTTCATGCCCTGGTGTGAGGTTGTGATCAGTGACTCCCATCGGGCACCGTTCGTCAGCGCCTGGCTGCGAGTGCGGTGCCCTGGCGGCGGGGGTCGCTTGCGCCGACAAAGCTTCGCCGGACGGGATCGAAGATGACGGCATTAACAGCGCCGCAGTCGATGAAATCCCTGCTGGTCGCCGGGAAATCGACCCGGTGCGCAATGTGATATCCGCGCTCTTCGAGAGTCTCGACCAGCCCGTTGGTGTTGGGAGGAAAGACCTCGATCAGGATGCCGGATTCCTTCCCCGAAACCCAGGCGATGCGGGGGGCCAGCACCGCGTCACGCGCGCCCAGCTCGTGATCCACAACTTTGCTGATCACGAGCGCCACGATTCCGGGGATCCTCTGACTCCCGGAGCTGCCGAGCGCGATGACCAGCCGCCCGTCCTCGAGAACGATCGTTGGCGACATGTCCGTAGGGCAGGCGGCGCGCGGTGTCAACGCCGCCGGATGACTGAGGTCGTAGCCTTCGAGGAAGCTGTTGTAAACGATGCCGAGCCCGGGTGTCATCGCCCTGGCGCCGAAAAAGCGCCCCATCGTCTGGGTCAATGACACGATATTTCCAAAACGGTCCGCCACCGACACCTGGGTGGTGCCCCCTGGTGGAGTATAGAACTGGGACTCCTGTTCCAACGCTTCCGGGGGCAGGGCGCGATCGAAGCTGATCAGGGCGGCTCGATCGGCCGCGAACGGCTTGCCGATGTAGATCGTGTCCGGAGGTTGGCCGGAGACGCTGGACGGCGATGTGAAGCGGATATGATCTGCGATCGCGATGTGAAAAGCCTCCGCGTATGCCTGCAGCTGATTCGCCGACGTCCGGCGCAGGAAGTCGGCAGGGTAATGCTCGAGGACGTTCAGGGCCTCGATGACGGCGCCGCCGGCACCGGGCCACGGGAAGGACATCACCTTCGTACCCCGGTAGGTTCCGCGCAGAGGCTGGCGCTCAGTCACGCGGTAGATGCCAAGATCGCTGCGGGTGACGTATCCGCCCCTCTTCTGCATATCCGCCACGATCGCCTGCGCGATCCCTCCGCGATAGAAATCTCCGGCGCCGACGATGCCGAGCCGTCGCATGGTCTTGGCCAGGTCCGGTTGCCGGATCCGGGTCCCGACATCGGGTGGGTTCTGACCGTCTTTGAGAATCAGGTGCCGCAGGTACTCCGATTCACGAATGGTGTCGAGGTATTTGCTGATCGCCGCACGTTTGGAGCTGGTTACCAGGAACCCCTGCTCTGCCAGCGCGACTGCCGGAGCGATGGCCTCGGCCAACGATCTCGTACCGTACCTCGCCAGTGCGTGGTCGAGCGCGGCGAGGGTCCCGGGGACGGCCGCCACCTTGATCCCATGGACCCGATCCTCTGCCTGAAGCTCGGCAAGCTCGTCCCTCGACGTATGGAGCGGAACCCGTGCCGTGCCGTCGATCGCGATATCCCGCCCATCCGCCAGATGGAGCACAATGTAGGTGGTTCCGAAGAGACCGGAGGAGCCCGGTGCGGAGGTGGTGGCCGCGAACGCGGCCGTGACCGCGGCGTCGATGGCATTGCCGCCGTCCTCCAGCATCAGCACGCCCGCCTCGGTGGCTTCCTTGAAGCCGGTGGCGACGACCCCGTAGGGAGAGTGAGTCTCGGCCGTGTCCAACGAGGTGATCAGAGGAGGCTTCGATGAAGCGGTGCAGGCATCGACGACGACCACAAGCACAAGCGACACAGCGCCCAGGCCGATGCTCGTCCACCATACTGGGCGGGGTCTCGTCACGACCCGTCGATCACTCGGAACGCGGTTAGAAGTCAAATCGGACACCGAGGCGCACTGATCGCGGGCTTTGGTAAAGGATGCGCTGACCATAGTCCGGGTTGTCGATTTGAGGCCTGATCTCGGTGTTCTGGTCATAGTTGATCGGGTCCTGAGAGTTGAAGAGATTGAAGACATCGACCACCAACACCAACTGTCCTCCTCCAAGCGGGAACTGGTAGTCGGCGTGGATATCGAACGACCAGTCCGACGGCGTCCGTTTCATAAAGCCGTCTTCGGTTTCGATGCCCGAGCCGCGTGGTGCCTCGGGAATGTCGCCGGCGCGGCCGAGGACGGGATCAGCTGCAAACGGTGTCAGTGGCCGTCCGGAGGAGGCCCACAGACCCGCGCCGAGATTCAGCGCCCCGGTGACGTTGTAGCTGCCCCACAGCTTGAGCTGGTGAGGACGGTCGTTGGGGAGTGGACCTGCGCCGAGCTCGCCGAGGTACCGGATATCGCCCCGAAACCCATACACCGGCACGCCGATCTCGGTGTAGCTGGGGTCGTTCGTCGGATAGTCGAACATCGACGAGATCGCCGGGTTCGGTTGGAGATTGTCGTTGCGGTAGAACCCCTCGTAGGTTCCCTCGAGCTTCGAGTACCGGTAGGAGCCAATCAACGACCACCGGCCCGAAAAACGTTTGTGGGCTGTCAGCTCCAGCGACTGGTACTCATGAACTGGGTCTTCGAAGGCGCCGACGTCGAGGACGGTGGACGGAGATCCCTCCCGCGGGTTGCCGATGAAGCGCTCGGCATCTGCGGAGTCGCCGGTGAAGTAGAGCACTGCGGCCGCAGTGCCCAGGTCCTCCAGCACGCGAGGCATGTCGCGATAAAGGAATTGGATCCCGAGGGAGAGCTGCGGCAACGCCTCGAACTCGAAGCCGACCACCCCCTCCTGGATGTAGGTCGTTTTGGCGTCGGGGGCAACGATGGCCGGCCGCCCGGTCGACGTCACGAGGTGGACCCTGGTACCCAGTGCTTCCACGCCGTCCGGAATCGGCTCGGTCAGCCCGGGGTCGAAGTAGTCGGCCCAGATGACACGGCCGCCGCCACCAAAGGCCAGCAGCGCCAGGTCGTTGGGGATCCTCGCGAAGTACAGTCCGTAGCTCGCGAAGACCTTCGTGCGGCCGGAACCGGAGGGGTCCCAGGTGATGCCGAGCCGCGGCGCCCAGTTGTCGTCGAAGGTGACGCTGTTTGCTGCGCCGATGAGCTCTTGCTGCTCGTAACGGAGACCGGCGGAGATCGTCAGACGGCTGTTGATGAAGAACTTGTCCTGTGCGAAAACCGCTGCGTACTTTTGACGACTAGTTCGCACCGGAGTGATACCGGCTCGGGAGATGCGATAGACGGTCCCGAAGTTGGGGTCGGGCAGGCCGGAGATCCTCACGCCGGAGCCGGTCTGGACGCCGTCTCTCAGGGTGTGTGTCGGACCTGTCGAAGCGAAGCGAGAGTCCCAGGTGACATCCTCGTAGCTGACGCCGTAGCGGATGTCGTGTCTGCCGACGACGTTGGTGGATTTGAGCTGGAACTGGAGGTTGTCTCCTTCGTGATCGCCGTCGTATCTCCCCATTCCACCCGAGTACTCTGGAGCCTGGCCCGTGTAGTCGATAAGCTGCCACTCGTCGACGGACGGCTCCTCCGAATAGTCGTGGGCGGCTCGAGCGGTCGATGCCTCGAGCAGCCATTTATCCGTCAGGACCCCGTGATAGCGCAGCGACTGATAGTGACCGCCGAAGTTCAGAGAGCTGAAGGCGGCGGTGTTGGGGTAGAGCAGCGCCTCGCCGGACTGGGGGCCTTCCAGTCCCTTTCCTGGGTCGCCGAAGAGCGAGAGGTCGAGCCGATGGCTGCCGCTTAAGTTGAAGGTGGCCTTGCCGGCATAGGACATGTACCGGCGCTCCCGGTCGACCTCGCCCAGGCTGGCGAGGGGATAGCCCTCGGGTGCGATCATCGTTGTCGTTTGAGTCTGATAATTGACCGCCACGAAGAAGAACGCTTTGTCGCTCGCGATCGGCCCACCGAGGCTGACCCCAAGGTCGCTGGATTGCTCCTGAGTGATGTTGGCGTTGCCCGCTGCGAGGGTGATCATGCGGTGATCGCTCTCGAGGGAACCCGGGCTCGCATAGGCGAAGCCGGTCCCGTGAAACTGGTTCGAACCGCTCTTGGTGATGACGTTGGCCATGCCGCCCGTCGAGTGGGCGTTCTCGGCCTCCGCACCGCCGGTTCGCACCTGGACGGTTTCGATGAATTCGTAGGTCACCCCGGTGCCGAGCGATCCGTAACTCGAGGAGAAGACGCCCAGGCCGCCGAATCGGGGATCGCCGATGTTGACGCCGTCGACCACGTACTGATTCTCGAGCCCACTGGCGCCGGAAATCGAGGGGTTGGCATGACCTGCACCGCCGCTTCCGGAGACCCCGGGCGCCAGATAGAGGGCGTCGCTGAGCTGACGCCCGACCGGGATCTGGGCCAGGAAGGTGCTGTCCACGCCGCTTCCGGTGGAGACCGTGGCGAAGTCGACGACCGAGGCGGTGGCGACAACCTCGATGCTCTCCTCGAAGGTGCCCTGGGGCAGCGTGAAGTGGAGCTCGACGCGGTGGTCGAGCGACACGATCACGCGGTTCTGCTCGATGTTGCGATAACCTTCCAAACTGACCTGGACGGCATAGGTGCCGGGCGTGAGGTGAGGTATGAGAAAACGTCCTTTGGAGTCGGTCTGCGTGGTCCTCGCACCCTGGTTCGATGTCGCAATGACGGTCGCGCCGGGGAGAGGATTCGAGGACTCATCGATGATCTGACCGGCGAGCGATCCCGTCGTGACGTGCTGAGCGACCACCACTGCGGGGACGATCATCAGGAGCAGTCCCACAATAAATGAAAGACCCCCGGCGGCAGGGGACCGCGATTGGAATTGGGTACCACGGGGGCATCCGCGCCACACGGTGAGTATTGATCGCATCTGATTCAACCTCCTGAAAACCCTTCGCCTACCGATCTCAGATTTACCGGACCGTCAGGCGAAATCTCGAAGGGTAATTGCGCGATTTCTGCAATCCCCGGACAGCCTGCGGGATCGCACCCGCATTGTCAACGCAGTGTACACAATGGGCATGACGGGAGGGGGCAGAGTTGGTGCCAGTGATCAATACCTCACGGCACTCATAAAAATCGTAGGGTCTGGCATCGATCCCTATTCGGTCACGCTGCAAGCAATCGGGTCACATCTCTTCGAGAGTCTTCAGCCGTCGGCGGGTCGACCCGATTTCGGGAAGCTCGGAGTCGGAGTTTCCCCAGAGCTGGAGGAACTGTTGGTAGTAACGGAGGGCATCCTCCGGCCGTTCGAGCCGCTCGTAGACCTCTGCTAGCCGGTAGTGGGCCGTGATCCACGGTACGAGCCCCTCGTAGAAGTCTGACCGCAACCCAATCAGAGCCAGCAGACTCTGCTCAGCGTCGGACCAGCGACCTGCCGCCTGATACGCCTCCGCCAGGGCGTCGACAAGAAATGAATTCTCATGGGTGTCCAGCCGTTTCAGGGACTCCAGGATTTCGAGGGCCCGGTCCGGGTTGCCGTCGGCGGTGAGAACGCCTGCTTCGAGCAGCTCGCGCCGCTTCAGCGGGTCTTCTCCGGGCCTCTCGGCCGACTCGGCCCATGTCGTCAGCTCCTCGGAGATCCGCCGTGCGCCCTCCACGTCTCCTGCGGCCAAATAGCCGCTGCCCACGAGCGAACGAAGCCAGGTCCAGCCGCTCTGCAGCGGCACCTCCCGGGCCGCCTGATCCAACGCCTCCTCGGCCTCCGCTATTCGACCACGTGCAGCTTCGCCGAGGGAACTGAAGAGGCGGTCGCGCCCCGCGCTGGTCGGCTCCCCAGCGGCCAGGTGCAGCGCCACGGCATCCCGGAAGTGGGTGGCCGCTTCGTCGAACTGCCCCTGGTAGAGCGCCAGCTGACCGAGCGAGCGGTGGGCGTGTCCCCGGTTACCCGCGCTGGGCTGTCCGAGCCGGAGTTCGAAGACCTCAGCGGCCTCTTCGAACCTGCCCAGCCGGACAAGCGACATTCCGTACTCGTGGTTGAGGTTTCCCGAGGACCGCCATCCCGGCTGGATCTCGAAGGCCGCGCGGTAGGACTCGATAGCCGCCTCCATATCTCCCGCCGAGACCAAACAGGTGGCAAGGTTGATCATCGCGCCGGCGTTGTGGGGAGCAATGCGCAGCACCTCTTGGTAGGCTTCGATCGCCCGCTCATGGTCGCCCAGGGTCCGATACGTGTTTCCGAGGTTGTAGTGCGCACCCGGGTCATCGGGATAAGAAGCTAGATGGACCAGCAGGAAATGGATCTCCTCCTCGGTGTGACCGAGGAATCCCGCGTACTGCGCCTGGATGAAATTGATCTCGTGCTCGCCGACGCGGTCCAGACGGTCCAACGCAGCCTCGAAGTTCTCTTGCGCCTTGTCTCTGGAGTTGAAAATGTACGAGGCGTAGGCGCCTCCAAGAGCCGCGTACGCCGAGGCAAAGTCCGGGTCCAGCTCCACTGCCTCCTCGTAGCGCGCGACGGACTGGTCGTACTGCCCCGCGCTCCACAGCCGAATACCCTCTGAGTAGGACTTCAGGGCATCGAGCGAGGCCGTGGTGACGTCTGCCAGCCGTTTGTCACGGGCCCGTACAGCGATCAGCGACTCACCGATGGCGCGCCGCAGACGTTTCATGACGGTCTCCAGCGCATCCAGAAGACCGTCCTCACCGTCGGCCCGAGCTGAGAAGCTCTCCACAATCGCACCGCTGGCAGGTTCGATCAAGCCAACCGTGAGGAGAAAACCGTCGCCCACCTTCGCCACCTCGGGTGCGAGCAGTCCCTTCACGTTCGCCCGCTGGCAGATCTCTCGCCCGACCACCTCGTCGATTGCAATATCAGGGGGGCGCTGCATTTGCTGTAGCACCCCGGCGATCTGGGGGCGTGACACCACGTTGACGTAGCCCGACTCCTGGACCCCGACGGTCAACGCCAGTTTCAGAGCCCGTGCCAACTCTTCCTCGCCTTCCGGATGGCGAAAATCAGCCACCAACATCCAGTCGCGTCCCTCGAAGCCAAGCAGCGGCGAGGGATTCAACAGATAGGCGAGCACAACCGCCGCCAGAACCAGTCCGCCTCCGAGGAGAATGCCTCGACGAGGGATGGTGCGGGTGCGGCTGGTCTTGACCTGTCCGGTGCTCAGCTCCTCGAGGGCGAACAGGAGGTCGCGGGCCGACTGGAACCGGTCCTCGGGGCGCTTCTCGAGGCAGCGGCCGACCAGGTGCTCGAGCAGGGGAGGCACCTCAGGATTGGCCCGAGAGAGGCTGGGCGCTTCGTCCTTGAGGATGGCCGCCTGGACCTCGGCCGTCGTGGTGCCTGGGAACGGATGCCCCCCCGTAACCATCTGGTAGAGCACGACACCCAGCGAGAAGACGTCGGAGCGATGGTCCGCCGGCTTGCCTTGGAGCTGTTCGGGCGCCATGTATCCGGGGGTGCCCATGGCGAAGCCGGTCTGGGTCTCGAGGGTTTGAGTCGGTGACCCGGTGAGCTCCGCCGTCGAGGGCTCGGGCCGCGCGAGCTTGGCCAGACCGAAGTCGAGGATCTTGACCTGTCCCTCGTTGGTGAGGAAGAGGTTGGCCGGCTTGATGTCGCGGTGGGTGATACCGCTGTCGTGCGCGGCTGCGAGCCCGATCGCGACCTGGCGGCCGTACTCGAGCGCTTTGCTCAGCGTGAGGGTGCCGGAGGCGATGACCGCCTGCAGCGACTCACCCTCGAGGAGCTCGGTGACGATGAACGGTTGCCCCTGATGTTCACCCAGGTCGTGGACGTCGAGGATGTTGGGGTGGTTGAGAGCGGCGGCGGCGCGGGCCTCGCGCTCGAATCGGCGCAGCCGGTCGGGGTCGTCCGCGAGCGTCTCCGGCAGTACCTTGATTGCGACATCACGATCGAGCCGCTCGTCGTGGGCCCGATAGATCTCGCCCATACCTCCGGCGCCGACGAATCCGCGGATCTCGTACCGCGCGAGACGGTCACCGACCGATAGCGCCATGTGTTCTCCCGCTTGTGTGCGCTCCGAGTATGGCAGGGATGGGGGTGGATTACCAACCGTATCGGCAGGGTGCTTGGGCCCTCGAGTGCCCCATTGCATCTGTCATTGAAAAAAGGAAAGGGGGAATCGCCCTCGGCGATTCCCCCGCAAATGACTGCAGAGTATGCGGAGTCGACGGTCTACTGGCCGAGAGCGAGAACGGTCGCACGACCCTGTGTGGCAGAACTCACAGCGCGGCAGGAAAAATCGATCGACGTCAAGGTCTTCGGTCCTCCGTCGATGGCGATGCTATCGCTGGTCATGCTGGGCCTCGGGTTCTTGAAATCAGCGATTGTCTGAGAGGAACCATCTTCGAAGTTGAGGGTGACATCGGTGAGGCGCACCCAACCGCCACTGACCTTGAATGCAACTTGGCTGACGGCAACTCCGTTCGTCGAGATGGAGGCTGTCTTCTGGGAATTGTTAAACACAAGCCCTTTTTTGCCGAGCTTCTGCCAATCACCTGCGACGGCCGAACCGGCCACCAACAAGGTGGCAATCGTCATCATCACAAAAACACCTTTGAAATTTCTCACGCGTCGCTCCTTTGCCTTTTAGTTCGGCCGGCCGGGGCGGCATCTCCCCACAGCCGAGGGGTTGATATTCGAATACTCCATGAAGTGGTCTCAGGTCACGGGAGCGTTTTTTTGATTCTGTCGCTCCATTCACTAGTACGAATAGCCGGACCAGAAGTTCACAAAATTTCAACTTTATTGAGACGGACTTGGTAATCGACAGCAGCTCGCAAGGAGGCGTAAGTGTGTACGGCTTTCGCGGGTCTGAGGTCGCTGCGAAGGTCGAACGGCGATTCGGCAGCGGCCCCTTTGGCATCGGGAGCCAAACCGATCAGGGCGTCGTCGAACTCCAGCGATCGCTGCTGCCTGATTCGAAATCGTCGGTGAAGACCGCCGTATCGAGGTAGTGATACAACCTGAGGGTCGTGGAGCCGGCGCTGCCCTCGAGCCAGGCGACCGACCCGCCGGTGGATCCGCGGAACGAGTCGTCACGGTTCCCCCAGCCGGGACCTGCTCCACTCATCTCCTCGGGCTCCTCAAGAAAGACGCCGTCGTTGTCGATCACACCGATGTGAAAGACACCGTCATTCCAGGTCCTCCAGCCAACCAGGTACCGCTCGGGTGTGGTTGAGCCGATGCGCGCCATGACGGGATCGCGTTCGTAGGAGCCTGCCGTCGCGGTGAGCCAGACCACGCTCGGCGTGAGACTGCCACCTGCCGTCGCGAGGCCGACGCCGTACGCAACCGAGCCGGCCGTGTCCTGGGCGTTGAACGCTACCTTCCACCCGGTCTCCGCCGCCGCCATCTGGCCGAGCTGCACCGAACCCAGGCCCCGGCAGTTGCCGTCCCCTTGGAATATCGTGGTGCCGTAGTTCATCTTCAGTCCGATGGGGGAGGGGTAGCAGTCGGTCGAGCAGAAGGCGGTGAATGCGGCGTCATTCGCGTGGTAGCCGACGAGCTCGGCCATCGAGTGCGAGCACCCCCAACTCCAGCCGCCACCCTGAATAACGCCTGAATTGTTGACAAAAGTGAGTTGGTCGCCCTCGTGTCCGTCGTAATTTCCCGAGATTCCGTGAACCGCCCAGTACGCGGCGTAGATCCCGTCGCCATAGGCCAGCCGATGACCGCCGAGCGGTGACGAATCCTCGGCGATCGTCGAGTTGAGATTCGTGGTCCACGTCGAGGAACCGTTGGCGGCACGCTTTGACAGGCTGAGAGTGGCGCCGTTCTTGAGCAGCACCGCATAGGATCCGTCGTCGTGGGCCACCAGACCGCGTACGCGGCTTCCCGTGAAGTTGTGAGTCGAGCTGATAGAAGAACCGGAGATGATGCTCACGTGGCCGTTTCCGAAATTGTCTGTCCACCCGACCAGATAGCTCCCATCTGATCGGGTCGCCAAGTAGAGGCGCGGGCCGATGGTGCAGGAGGTCCACGTGCACCAGCTGGACGAGTTCGCCTCGAGGGACTGCGGCAAGGTGAGGGTCAGAGTGACGATTCGTGACTCGATGGGACCCGCAGCCAGGGAAGATGCCACCAACAGATGCATCGATATCGTCACCATCAATCTCATAGCTGCCAAATCCGTCGCCCTCCAATCACAACGCCCCCGGGGTCTTGCCGATCGACCGTCCACGGGTGAGTTACCCTTCATTTTATCAAATGGAGTGACTTGCGTTCTGCCCAGGGCCCGATTGCCAGTGAAGGCTGATCACCTGCAGCACCGCTCGACAGCTGCGGAACGCCTGACTATCATTGCTCCTCGTGGAGATCTATATCGCGACCTTTGCCGGGCTGCTGAGCACGCTCCTGCTGGCCGTTGTCTATCTCGCCGACCGGTACGAGCGCGAGCCCATCGAGCTGATCCAGAACTTCTTTCTGTCCGGGCTGCTGGGTCAGCTGGTGCTGATCCTCGGAATTACCGCCGTCGGCGGAGACATCTCCTGGTCGGGGCCATGGATTCTTATCACCATGGTCTGCGCGGCGCTTTACCTGCCCTTCCAACTCCACCGTCAGGCCGAGATAGACGAACGTTTCGACGGGATCGTTTACTCCGTAGCGCTCGTTGGTGGAGCGACCTGCGTCATCCACCTCAACAACCTGCCGCGAGTGATCGCGGCGTCGCCGTATCGCGACGCACTCGCCCCTGGCGCCGCGCCCGACCTCCGTGACCTGCTGATTCTCGCCACCTCTCCGGGGTTCACCGCTGAGCTCGGCCAGGGGTTGGTCGTGATTCTTGCTGCGGTTCTCGTTGGCGCAGTCCTCGGCACGCTCCAACTCCGCGGGTGGTCGCCGTCTCAGACCGCGTTCGTCTGCGTCGTGGTGGCCCTCGCCGCCACTGGTCTCGACCTGCTGGCCGGCGGGGCGTGGCCGGTGCGGGGGGCGCTGGCGGTGATAGACGTCGCCGTCGCCGTGGCCGTCAAACGGCGTTCGGTTTTCAAGGTTCGGCCCGAACTCCCCGAACGCGATGCTCTCATCATGGGCCTCAAGACGGTGCTGATGGTCTTTGGTGCGGCCCTGCTGGCCACCGTGCTTCTCCAGGCCGTCGTCGAACAACCCGACCATGCCGGGCGCCCAGGTTTCCATGACGTCCGGCCTGAGCCGGGGCCGTGAAACCCCACGTTCTCCTTGCCGTCGTTCTCGTAGCCTCTTGTGTGGGCGTCGTATCGGCGACCGACCGAGACTGGGAGAACCCGGTCTTTTACACCGCAGAGGAGGCGGTCGCCGCCGCGAGGAGCAACATCTCCCGGCTCAACCATGACAGCCCGGCCGGGTTGCGGTTCTTTGTCGATCTCACGTTGGGGGAGGGGGACATCGACGGCCGTCATCGGTCCTCGGCGATCACCAGGGAAGTCGTCGAGAGTTTCCTGATCACCTACCCGACCGCATTTGTCCGCAACGACGTCCAACGGCGGACCATCGAGAGGTTCCAGAACGAGATGCCCCGCCAGCGGGCAGTTCTCGAAAAACGGCTGGCCCGATTCGGGTACCCCGAGCTGCCCGGGATGGTTTACTGCCGGCTCGTCGACAGTGTCGACGCCTTTGCAGATCTCAGCATAGCGTCCAGTGACAAAATGACGCAGGTGGGGGGGGTGACCTACTACTGCAGGTACATTGTTCTCCCGCTTTCGTATGTGGGTGAGGAGAACGTCCGCGAGCTCCGCCGTTCGGCCGCACTCAATTCATCCATCGATGTGGAGGACACCATCCGGGGCTGGCAGCGCGATTCGTTCGCCAACCTGGTCAACACCTTTCGCCACGAGCTGGTTCACGTCCACACCAACTCCGCCCTCGACGTGCCCGCCTACTCCGACCGTGCGGCGTACCCGACCTGGTTCCACGAGGGAACCGCAACCTATCTCGCGGCAGATCCCCGCTCGGGCCTCAGCAAGGGCTACCAGACGTTCCAGGAGCTGTTCTTCTATCTGGTCCAGCGCCACGGTGTGCGCAAGCTCCAGACGTTCTACGCCGACGTCCTCGGGGGCAGCGACGTGAATTCAACCCTAGTGGACGTATACGGCATCTCGGGTGCCGAGCAGCTCTTCGCGCGCAGTGGCCGCTGGCATCGTGTCAAGGACGTGGTCAAGACCGGCCTCTGGATCGCGGCCCTGGCTATTGTCATGGCGGCCTTCCGAGGAACCGATCGCCCGTACATCGGCGGCCTCCAGGTTCTGGCTGCTCTCGCCATCGGCCTCGCCCTCGCCACCGGCCTCGCCGAACACCTCTACGGCCTCAGAGGCCCAGGAGTCGTGTTGGCCGCAAAGTTCGGTTTCGGGCTTGTCGCCGCCGTCATCGGGGTCAGGGGAGTCCGAAGGATTCAGCGGTATCCGAATTCCCAGCCCTCGTCATCCTGAGTGACCCAGGGCCCGTTCGGGCCGAAAAAGCAGGAAATGACAGCGGATGGCCGGCCCGTGATCGCTATCGCTATCGGTATCGCAATCGCTATCGATGCGCCCCGTACCAATTCGGCCATTCGATAGCGATTTCAGAATATCTCCTGGAACCGAGTCTCGCTCATTGCATTGCCTCTCGAAGCACGCCCTCAACCTCCGAGTGGCGGTTTGAGGCTGCATGGTCCGCAGCGACGTCACCGTCCTTGTCGACGGTGGATGGGTCGGCGCCGAATTTCAGCAAAATCTGGACCACCTCGAGTTGGCCCTCCGCAGCGGCAAACATCAGCGGTGTCCAACCCTCGTACTCGTCGGCGTCGTCGGGGTTCGATCCAGACTCGAGCAGAAGCTGCACGGTGCCGGGAAACGGCCCCGACGAGGCAAACATCAGCGCCGTGCGGCCGACGGACTCGCGCGCGCCCTCCGCCGCCCCCCGTTCGAGCAGCCATTGAACACACTCCGTATGGCCGTTGAAGGCTGCGTACATCAGTGCAGTGCGGGCGTCAGCGTCGATGGCGTTGATGCGCGCACCGTCCTTGACGGCCGCGACCATGACGTCGATCCGACCCTCCAACGCAGCGTCGCGCAACGTCTGGTCGGCGATCGGTTTGACGATTGGCGCCGGCACCGTTTCGTTCTGTTGCCCATTCGGCCCGGAGGCACCCCCGCATGAACAGGCGACACCCAGGCTGATCCAAAGTGCCGCCGTCCCAACCCATCCTCTGCTCATCT
>JAOZUP010000314.1 GCA_029938595.1 Thermoanaerobaculales bacterium
TAGGAATTAGGAATTTCGGCCAACCCTCCCTCAACGGGATCATCGAGGTGCTCTTGACGGCCGTTTGAATCGGCCCGGAGTTGTGGGTTCGGTGCGTGGGTGCGCGCATTCCTAATTCCTAATTCCTAATTCCTCATTCACCTTCGCTCTCACCGGCGCTGCACCCAGGACCCGGTAGATGCACGGTATCACCACCAGGGTGAGGACGGTGGCAACCGTGAGGCCGCCGATTACGGTGATCGCGAGCGGCGCCCGCAGCTCGTCGCCGGCGCCGAGGCCGATGGCCATCGGCAGGAGGGCGAGCACGGTTGTGGCGGTGGTCATGAGGATCGGCCGCAGGCGCTCGCGGCCGGCGCCGACGAGGGCCTGGTTGATATCCTCGCCCTCACGACGGCGGCGGTTGACCGCATCGACCAGCACGATGGCGTTGTTGACCACGATGCCGGCCAGCATGATGGCACCGATGAGGACCAGAACGTTGATCGACGTGTGGGTGAGGGCGAGGGCGCCGATCACACCGACGACGCCGAGAGGAACGGCCATGAGGATCACGAAGGGGTGGATGAGTGATTCGAATTGTGAAGCCATCACCACATAGACCAGAAACGTTGCCAGCGCCAACGCCAACCACAGTGAGTTGAAGCTCAGGGCAAGCTCCTCACCCTGGCCGGCGAGCTCGAGGCGCACGCCGAGCGGAAGATCGAGATTGGCCACTGCCGCACCGACCGCGGCGAGCGCGCCGCCGAGATCACGGGTCGTGGGCAGGGCGGTGATCTCGGCTACCCGAGCGCCTGAAAAGCGGTGAATGGCCGCCGGTCCGCGTGCGACCTCTACACGGGCGACAGCGGAAACCGGCACCTTCGTGCCGCCGGGCAGGATGATACGCAGTGATTCCACTCCTGAGGCGAGGGAACGGAAGCGTTCGCCTGCGCGCAATCGGATGTCGATCCGCTCCTCTCCCTCGCGGAACTCTCCGACCACGTCGCCGCGTATCTTGGCGCGCATAGCATTACCGACGACTTCGGCCGAGACACCGAGGGCGGCGGCGCGCTCACGATCGAGCTCAATCAGGATTTCCGGGCTTCCCGGCTCCGAGGTCGTGGCGACATCGCGGACCTCAGGGAGGCTCTCGAGCGCCATCCGCACGATCTCAGAAGCCGACTCGAGCTCGATGAGGTCGTCTGAGAAGACCTGAACCGCGATCGGAGGCCGAACCGAGAGCACCGCCGGTCGCACCAGCTCCGCCTCGGCGCGCGGGAAGAGGGCGATCGTTGATCGCACGCGCACAACGGCCGCCGCTTCGTCGTCGGCATCGGAGCCGGCGGTCATACGGATGTTGATCTGCGCCAGGTTTTCGCCCAGGGTTCGTCGTCCGGAGGCAGCAGACGGCAGGCTGCCGACCATCGAGAAGACCGAGGCGAAGGAGGGATCCTCGATCAGCATCGCTTCGATTCGATCGACCATTTCGGCTGTTGCAACCAGGGTGGTGCCCTCGGGCAGTCGCAACTGGAACGCGAACTCGCCCTGTGCCAGGTCCGGCACCAGATCGGTTCCGAGGCGGGGGATGTACGCCACCGATACGACAAAGAGGACAAGGGCCACGCCCAGGATCATCCAACGCCGCTTGAGGGCGCGGGTGAGAGCGCCCGGGTAGGATCGACCGAGTGCGTCGAGTGTGCGGGTGAGAGGCGCGGAGAGGAAATGAAAGGCCCAACTGAACGCCCACCACACGCCGCCTATGATGAGGGTCGCCAACAGCAGCAACAGTCGGATGGGAAGCACGAGCACGGTGGCTGCGCGGCTGAGCAGCGATCGCCCGTTGCCGATCGGTTCGAGCTCGAACCCCCCCAATCGAAGAGTGAATGGCAGGGCTTCGGCGCCCTCCTGGCGGCGGCCCGCGAACCGCCCCGCGCTCTCGAAACCGGCGCGGGCGGTGAATCCGGAGAGCGCCGGGATGAGGGTTAGCGACACCACCAACGACGTCAGCAGCGACAGGCACACGGTGATGGCCTGATCGCGGAAGAGCTGTCCGGCTACTCCCTGTACAAAGACGATCGGAAAGAACACCGCAACCGTGGTCAAGGTCGCAGCGGTCACAGCGCCGGCCACCTCGGACGCGCCCTTGATGGCGGCCTGGGCGCGGGCAAGGCCTTCCGACCGCCGCCGGTCGACGGCCTCCAGGACGACGATCGAGTTATCGACGAGCATGCCGATGCCGAGAGCGAGACCGCCAAGCGACATGATGTTGAGGGTGACTCCGGCGCGCTCCATGGCGAGGAAGGTGGCGATCACCGATACCGGGATGGTGAGGGCGATGATTACCGTCGCGCGGAGGTCGCGGAGGAAAAAGTAGAGCACCAGGATCGCCAACATGCCGCCGATCCAGGCTGCAGACCACACCTGCTGAATGGCGGACGTGATGTAGGCCGACAGATCGGTGAGGATCTCCACCTTGAGGTCTTCGGGCATTTCCGCGCGCAACTCGGCCAGGGAATCCTGCACCGAGCGCGCTACCGCGACGGTGTTCGCCAACCCCTGCCGGTGGAGATCGATCTCGACCACCTCACGCCCGCCGAGACGAGTGATCTCGTCGCGGTCCCGGTGGCCGCGGTAAACCGCAGCCACGTCCTCCACCCGGACCCGGCCGGAGGGCGTCTCGCGCACGACCGTGCGTCGGATCTGGTCGAGGTTTTGGAACTCGTGCATTGTGCGGACGAGGTAGATAGCGTTGAAATCGCGAAGGGTGCCGCCGGGTTGGTTGATGTTCTCCTCGCGCAGGGCCCGCCCGAGATCCGCCAGCGTCAGACCGAGGGCGGCGAGCCGGTCCTCGTCAGCCTCGACCACGATCTCGGCGTCGAGCCCGCCGCGCACTTTGGCTGCGGCAACCCCGACCACCGCCTCGAGACGCGGCTTGAGCCACCGTTCGGCGAGCTGGCGCAGCTCGTCGAGATCCCTGTCGCCGGAGAAGCCAAGCCTCATGATCGGCTCGAGCGACGGGTCGAAACGCAGGACGCGCGGTATCTCGGCCTCCCGCGGGAGCTCAACCAGTCCGAGGCGTTCTCGGACGTCGAGGCCGGCGGTGTCCATTGACTCGCCCCACTCGAACTCGAGCACGACTTCTGACAGGCCGGATCTCGACTGCGAGCGCATTTCGCGCACGCCCGGAATGACCCCGACCGCCTCCTCGATAGGCCGCGTCACGAATTGCTCGACGGACTCCGGGGCAGCATCGGGGTACTCGGTTTGGATCGTGAGCGTGGGGTAGGAGAGGTCTGGTAGGAGGTCGACCGGCAGGCTCTGCACCGCCAGCAGGCCGAAGGTGGTCACCGCGAGGGTGGCCATGAGTACGGTGACCGGACGGTTGACGGCGAAGCGGGGGAGCATCG
Source organism: Thermoanaerobaculales bacterium (assembly GCA_029938595.1). Lineage (GTDB taxonomy): Bacteria > Acidobacteriota > Thermoanaerobaculia > Thermoanaerobaculales > Sulfomarinibacteraceae > Sulfomarinibacter. Next base: position 3,387 of record JAOZUP010000314.1, read on the forward strand.
GTCAGGCCTCCGTGGCGCGGAATAACCTGACAATCATCAACCGGCCTGCACTTCCTCGGACGGTGCGCTCCCTGCACCTTGCTCCATCACCCGCACCGTCGCACCGTCGGAGAGGGCGGGCGCTCCCACGATCACGATCCGGTCCCCTGGTTCGATGGCGGTTTCCGCGGTGGTGGTGGTGGCGATTTCGACGCGGTCTGAGTTCTCGAAACCGAGCTCGACCTCGATCTGTTCGACTGTGGCGCCGTCCTCGGACAGGCGGTAGAGATGCCACCGTCGTCCCTCCGCGACGAGCGCCGAGCGTGCCACCACCAGCGCATCGACGTGGGTGTCGGTGACGATGTCGACACGGATGAAGGCGCCGGGTCTCAGACCGGAGTCGCCCTCGACCGCCACCGTCACCTTGACCGTTCCGGTTGCGGGATCGACCGCCGGGGCGATGCGCTCGATGACCGCCCGGGCCACCGTGCCGGTAGCATCTGCCGTCAGCAGGACGTTCTGACCCGGCTGCAGGCGGGTGACGTGGCGTTCGGGGATGTTGACATCTGCGTACAGCGGATGGAGGTCGGCGAGGTCGTACACCGGTGTGCCGTCGGAAACGGTTGCGCCGACATCGAGGTGGCGGGTTACCACCATGCCTGCGATCGGTGCGCGGATGACAGTTCGGGAAAGCTCGAGTTCGGCCAGCTCGAGGGCGTGGAGGGCATCCTCGGCGTCGCGCCGTTTCGACTCGTACTCGTCGACGCTCACCAGCCCGCGGTCGTAAAGACCGGAAAGACGCTCATAGTCGCGGCGGGCAGTCTCTTCGGCCGAGCGTGCGCGGGCGGCCGAAATTGCCTGCTCCTCGTCCTCGAGGTAGGCCAGTGGTTGGCTGGCGCTCACGGCGTTGCCCTCCTCGACCGCGAGGCGGCGGACCACGCCGCGAGTACGCGCGATGACGGTTGCCTGGCGGTCGGCGCGAAGAGTCGCGGAAGTCGAGTAGAGCGACGAGATGGGTTCCTGCGTCACCTCACCGGCGCTCACCGCGATGGCGGGCTCCTCCTTCTTCGCGCCGTTCTCCCCTCGTTGGCCGCCCGGGCCCCGCCCGCGCCCCTGTTGGCCCGGACCTTCCGTTTTCCCGCCACCCCCGCAGCCGACGGCTGCGACGAAGAGAAGAGCTGTCAATAACGGCGCGAGTCGCCGTACAAGCATCGAGATCGAACCGTGTGTGATGATCAAAATTTCCCCTGATTCACTATTGGACCGGTGAGGTCCGACTGCCCCGAGGATTGTACGTGATAGCGTGCCGGGTGTTGCGTTTATTCCCGTCTGTGTCTCTGTGTCCGGAGAGGTGAATGGGAATCGCTATCGCTATCGGGGTCGCTATCGCTATCGATGATGGAGCTACTACATCGGACGTTCGATAGCGATTGCGATAGCGATACCGATAGCGATGGTGGGGTCGGACACGGAGATGGAGACGAGCACGAAGACCGAAAAAAAAGGACCCGGGCAAACCCGGGTCCTGGTTGATGTTGAAAGGGGAGGCCGATCAGTACATTCCGCCCATACCGCCCATGCCGCCCATGCCGCCCATGTCGCCGCCGGGCA
>JAOZUP010000315.1 GCA_029938595.1 Thermoanaerobaculales bacterium
TGAACCCGAGCTGGATCACCGGCACCATGCCGGAGGACATGTACGAGCACGAGCATCCCGGCCACCTCGAGGAGGCGCGACGCGAGACCGAGGAGGCGATCCAACGTCAGGTCGAGCGGACGCGGCGGCGCACCGGAAACAGCGAGGACTCGTCAGCATCGGAGGATCCCGGCAAGGTATCCGACAAGCCCTTCGACCCGGCGGCTGAACCAGGGGAGACCGACAAAGAGGAACCGTTCGACCCGGAGAATCCCAAAGACTGAGATTTCGGATTTCGGATTTCGGATTTCGGATTTCGGATTTCGGATTTCGGATTTCGACAAGGGTCGTCATATAGCCCGTGCTTCTCAACACCTCGTGTAGAGAGACCCGCGAGATGTCGTGAGATGCACGGGTCAAGGGTTAGGGGGTTAGAAGGTCAGGAGGTTAGGAAGTTAGGTGCTTCACCCCTCACTTCCTCACCTCCTCACTTCCTCACTTCCTCACTTCCTAACCCCTCACCCTGTATTCGGGCGCGGGCAGGTAAGGAAACACTTCGTGTAGACTGAGCGGCAGAGGTGAACGCCATGGCCGTCGATCCGAAGCTGCTGGAGATTCTTGTCTGTCCGGTGGACAAGACACCGCTCGAAGTGGTTGAGCTGCCGGAGGCGGTGCGGCGCCGGCTCGTGGAGAAGTACCGCGAGCAGTTCAAGGGCGACGAGCCCGTGATTGAAGTGGGTCTGGCCTCACCCGCGGGCCGGGTCTACCCGGTGGTCTCCGGGATTCCGGTGATGCTGGTCGACGACGCCCTGTCCCGTGAGGAGATCGAGGGCTGAGCGGGCTCGGCACCGTCCCCGACCCGACGGAGAGCATGAACGACTGCGTCTACTCGGTGGCTGCGCTCATCACCGAGGTCAACGCCCTTCTCGGTCAGGGCTTCTCCGGTGTTCGGGTCGAAGGCGAGGTGACCAACGCCAGCACCTCGGGCCGTGGACATATTTACTTCACGCTCAAGGATGAAGCCGCAGCGCTCGACTGCGTGATGTGGGCCTCGAAGGCGCAGCGCCTCAAGTTCCGTCTTGACGACGGTCTCGCGGTCCTCGCCCTCGGTTCGCTCACCATCTACCCCCAGCGCGGCCGGTTCCAGCTCGTGGTCGATGATGTGCAACCGCAGGGCGTGGGTGCCCTCCAACTCGCCTTCGAACAGCTCAAGAAGAAGCTCGAGGACGAGGGCCTGTTCGCAGCCGAGAGGAAACGACCGCTTCCAGCCCTCCCCAACCGGGTCGGCATCGTCACCTCCGCCACCGGGGCCGCCCTCCAGGACATGCTCAAGGTGCTGCGCCGTTTTCCCCATATCGAGATTGTCGTCGCGCCGGCCACGGTCCAGGGTGATGGCGCGGCGAAGGAAATCGCCAGGGCGATCAAGCGCCTGGTCGATTCAAAAAAGGTCAACGTCATCATCGTCGGCCGTGGTGGCGGCAGCCTCGAGGATCTGTGGGCCTTCAACGAGGAGGAGGTGGCGCGTGCGATCGCCACCAGCCCGGTGCCCGTCATCTCGGGCGTTGGCCACGAGGTCGATTTCACGATCGCCGATTTCGTAGCCGACGTGCGGGCCACAACTCCGACCCAGGCGGCCGAGCTGGTAGTGGCACGCCTCGAGGATCAGGAGAGGCGCCTACGGGATGCGAGGTCGATCCTGCTCCGTGACGTCAACCGCCGACTCCAGCTCGCACGTACGCGCCTCGCCGGCCTCGCCGGCTCGTCGGGCCTGGCGCGGGTGCCTGAGAGGGTGCGCCTGTATCGCGAACGTCTCCGCAACGCAGCCCGCCTCGGCCCGGCGCTACGGCGAGTGCTCGAAGTCGCACAGACGCGCCTGAATCACGCCATCCGAAGTCTCCATCGCCTGCCGGCACAAATCGCCGCCGGTGGCCAACGGCGTTTGTTGGCCAGTAGGCGGCAGCAGCTCCAACAGCTCATGGCTGCACGCACCGGAAGCTTGCGAGCCCGCGTGGAGGCCGGGGAGCGCGCTCTCGGCCACCTCGGGCCGACAAAGGTCCTGGAAAGAGGCTACTCGATCACCAGCCTCGACGGGACCACGGTTCCGCTCAAGGACGCGTCCCAGGTGCACGGAGGCCAGACCCTCCTCACCCGCCTCGCACGCGGCGAAGTGAGATCGCTTGTGAGCATCGCCACCACCAGGCCGCGTGTCGCCGCACGGACGGCGGCTCGGCAACCCTCCCTTTTTGATGAGGCAACGGAAACGGGCGAGACGCCCACAGAGACGGAGTGATCCATGAACGAGAAATCAAAGGACGGCGAACGTTTCGAAGACCAGCTGGCAAAACTGGAGGAGATTGTCGCCCGGCTCGAGGATGAATCGGTCGGGCTCGAGGAGGCTCTTGACCTCTTCGAGGGGGGAATGAATCTCGCGCGCAGTTGTAAGACCCGTCTCGAAGAGGTCGAGCAGCGGGTGACACAGCTCCTGGAAAACGAGGACAATGAGGAGGAGGTCGAGGAGGAAGCCGAGTGAACGTCGACCGGCTCCTTGCCGAAGAGCAGTCGGCGGTCGAGAGCGCCCTGAGATCCCTGCTCCCAGTAACCAGGGTGTGGCCCGAACGACTCCACCAAGCCATGGCCCATGCCGTGTTCGCAGGCGGCAAGCGGGTACGGCCGGTGCTCGCCCGCCTCACCCACCGGGCCTCCGGGGGGGATGCCGATGCCATCACCAACGCGGCGTGTGGGCTGGAGTTGATCCACACCTACTCGCTGGTTCACGACGATCTCCCCGCCCTGGATAACGACGTTCTGCGGCGCGGCCGGGCGACCGTACACGTGGCCTTCGACGAGGCCACCGCCATCCTGGTCGGCGACGCCCTTCTCACCGAGGGGCTCCTCTTCCTCGCGCGCTACCCGGAAGGAGCGCTCTGGTCCGACCGCCGCGTGGAGGCGGTTGAGATGGTCGCCGAGGCAATTTCGGCGCGCGGGATGGTCGGCGGCCAGATGGAGGACCTCGAAGCCACCGGCCTGAGCGAGGGCAGCCGCATGACCCAGGAAGAGCGGCTCGATCTCATCCACCGGCACAAAACCGGGTGTCTTCTGCGGGCGTCAGTCGAGCTCGGCGCAATTCTTGCCGGGGTGGACGGCGCAACACGGCACCGTTTCACAGTCTTCGGCGAGAACCTCGGTCTCGCCTTCCAAGTCGCCGACGACGTCCTCGACGCGACCGCGAGTGCAGACGACCTCGGCAAGTCGCCGGGTAAGGACTCGGCTGCCGGAAAGCTGACGTACGTCACGCTCTACGGCCTCGACACCGCCCGCCGCCGGCTCGACGAGCTCGAGAGCAAGCTGATCGACGAGGCGAGTGAGATCGAGGGCGCCGATGGCGAGCTCGCCGCCATCGCCAGCTACGTCTGCCGCCGCCGATCGTAACCGTTCAGGGTTCAGGGTTCAGGACAATCGCGATCGCTATCGGGATCGCTATCGCTATCGAAATGGACGCCGCCGATCTGAGGATTCGATACCGATACCGATAGCGATTGCGATAGCGACGGGCACATCGGATGCGGAGGGAGCACCGCTACGAGAGGCAGCAACCAATGATGACGACTCTGCATCAGGACTTGACTTCTTGACTCCTCTGCTAGGTGTCGAAAAAACCACCGAACGCTTCAGCGAACAAATTTTGAAAGTTAAATCGTTGTTACAGACCCGGTTTCCAGCTGGACGAAACGCGCGACTTTCCGTTACTTTAGAAGTTGATGTTACGAAAGCGCACCTGGATTCTCCTCCTGATCGTGTTGGGTCTCCGCCTGCTTCTCCTGGGGTGGGACGCCGGGGGTGTCTCCTCGTCGATTCACCCCGACGAACGCCAGGTCGGATACGTCACCGAGAAGGTCGAGGGCTGGTTCGCCGACCCCGGGTTCTTTGCCTACGGCTCGCTTCACTTCCAGGCGGTGCGTGCGACCGCGGCCGTGCTCGCAATGGGCGAAGGGATCCGGGGCCTGGTGGTTGGCGGACGCTTATTGTCGGTGGCTGCCTCCCTGCTCGCCATCCTCCTCGGGTTCGTCGTGGCTCACCGGGCGTGGGGTCGCCGAACTGGAGAGCTGTTTTTGGTTCTTGTCGCCTGGGTCCCCCTCGATCTCCAGCAGTCCCACTTCGCTACCGTCGAGGCGCACCACGCGGCTTGGGTGATGCTCGCCCTGGCGGCCTGCTATTGGCTCGCCACCGGCGGTCGAGAGGTGGCCGCAGCAGCCGCGGGCGCCGCGGTTGGTGCATCACTCGCGGTCAAGGTCGCCTCGCTCGCCCTGGTCTTTCCGCTCGTCCTGGCGGTGTTGCTGGCTACCCGGCAGAAGGAAATCCTCCACCTTTTCCGCCTGATTTCCATCACGGTCGGCTCCGGAGTACTCGCATTCTGGCTGTGTCAGCCGTGGGCCTTTGCCGGAGGCCGGCCGCCGCTCGCATTGCTCGCTGCGGTGACGGTCACGGTTGCCGCCCTTCTCCTCGCGGGTCGGACTGCGGGCTGGACTCGGCGTGCTCTCACCGGCATCGCCGCGATGGCTGGCGTTCTCGGCGCCGTGCAGATCGCGGCTCTTGCAGGTTTTGCAGAGGGCACCGCCGCCGGAAGGATCATCGCCCCCACCCTCCTCGGCGCCGGTCTCAACCCTGCCTACCTGAAGGGCGTGGGCGAGCAGGTAGCGATGGTCATGGGTCACACCGACGTGGCCTACGTTCGGGTCTATGTCGACACCCTACCGTTTCTCTATCCCTTGCGAGAGCTCGCCCTCTGGGGTTGGGGACCGCTGCTGTTGTTGGCGACGATTGCCGGCACCGCGGCCGGAGCTTGGAGACTGAGCGTTCGGTGGCGGCGATGGCTCATCGGCCGGTGGACGACCTCGACGGTGCTTCTGTTGATTCTCCTCGCATGGCTGATCCCGATGGCCGTCCGCCTCAGCACCCTCTACGTCAAGTTCCTGCGTTACTGGGAGCCGCTGGT
>JAOZUP010000316.1 GCA_029938595.1 Thermoanaerobaculales bacterium
CGTGCTCCTCGACGTAGCGCTACTACGACTGCGTCGCCCGATCCGCGGCAAACCCGGCGGATACTTGCGCTTCGCCGCCCTCGCTACGAAACCCGGTGAGAAGAGCGGGCTAACCCCTTGACGCGGAGGAAAGACTCTCGACCAGCCGGCCGAGCAGATCCACCTGCACGTCGGACGGAAGATTGCCGTGAATTCCCAGCACGTAGGAGCCTGTGGAGACGACGGCGCCGGAGCCCAGACCGGGGTCGGAAAATCGGAATCCTCCATCCCCGATCGCGTCGACATCGCCGACGATCTCGCCCCATTGCTCGTGGTGGGCACGCAGCTGGGCCATCGCTTCGGTGACGGCAGGCTCACCTGCCAGGTCACTGAAGAACAAGGTTCCTTCGTTGCCCGCCACTCGGTACGTGGCGAGGACACCACCCGGGAGAAACACGTGGTTCATCAAGTCCTTGGTGACGACGCGCTCACTTAACGGGAGCAGGCCGTCGCGCGGCAGAAGGTCGATGATCTGCGGAGGCACGGTGCCGCCCACGACAGAAGTCGCGACCTTTGCTACCAGGCCCTCCATGGCCGCGATCAGCTCCGGTCGATCCTCGTCGGCTTCGGCATGGATAGAGACGCCGCCTTTCCATGCCGCAGCCACCGTTCCCGAACGGTAGCCCTCAGCGCCCCAATCCCGGACCTCGGATCCCGGCGGGCGGCCGCTTCTGTAGAGTCCAAAGGCCCCGAGATCAGATCCCATGTCGTAGACGTCGAGAGTCACGCTCGAGAGGTAGCTGTCGCCAAACTGGTAGCGGACGTGAACCATCCGTTGGAAACCAAAATCGAGATAGAGAGGTGCGCCTCCGTTGAGGTACTCGTACAGAGTGTCCGAGTCGTAGCCGGTGGGGCCGTCCGCAAGCTGCCACCCGTTCATCGACGCCACCGCAGGCAGCAAGTCGGCAAGACGGGTCCCGCCGACAACCGGCTCCTCCGCCGAACCGCAGCCGACTAACAGAGCTGCCACCGCGATGACGCACTGCGGCCGGAAAATCATGACAGGCCAGCCCGCACTTCTCACCGGGTGTCTACTGCGGACGGCGAATGGCAGCCATCTGTCGTGCTTTTCGCAAATCGTGCTCCTCAACGTAGTGCGACTACGCCAGCGTCGCCCGATCCACGAAAATCCCAACATCTGACTACCCTTCGCCGTCCTCGTCACGAAACCCGGTGAGAAGTGCGGGCTACGCCCGTGCAAAACTGAGCAACTGATGGGCCTCCACCAACTCGTCCTTGACCTGCCGCCCGAAGGGACACGCGGGGTCGCAAGGACCGGAGCATCCGTCACACGCGGCCGCAGAATACTCCGCGGGCAACTCCCCGTAGAGCTCCATGGAGTCCTTTTCGCGACCGTAATACTTGAAGTACATGGCGTACCGCATCACGTCGGCCACCGCCACCTCGTGGGGGCAGCTTGCCTCACAGGTGCTGCAGAATCGGCAGTACTTGTCGCACATCTGCCCAGCGTAGTTCCGCAACATGGCGATTTCGGGCTCCGTGATCCTGGAACCGGCTGCCTCCGCATACTCCCGGATCTGGGAGAAGTTGGTGATGCCGACGCAGACGCTGGCCACGTTCGGGTTCGAGAGCGCCCACTTGATGGTTGCCTGGCTATAGGACAGCCCCCCCGCCTCGAGGTCCTTGATCTCCTTCTCTCGGTTACCGGCACCGGTCTTGAATACCAGGGTGCCGATTCCCTTGCTGCTCGCGCGGCTCAGGATTTCGTCCTGGTCCGGATACGACGCGAAATCGTACTTGGTGAAGAGCACCTTGAATCGACCGTCATCGATCGCCGCGTTGAGGACGTCCTGCATCCCGCCGTGGTGCCCGGAAAGCCCGAGGTGAGATACCTTGCCCGCTGCTCTGGCTTCCTCGAAGGCCTCGTACAGGGCGTCCACCCCAAGATCATCAGGCGAGCTCACCCCGGTGATGCGAAAGATCTCCACGTGGTCGGTCTGGAGCCGGCGCAGGCTGGCGTCGATCGAGTCGAGGACGCTCCGTTTGGTGGCCCCTGATTTGACGACCGCGCCGGTGAACAGGACCAGCTCGTCGCGCCGACCACCGATGGTCCCGATGGCCTTGCCGATGGCTTCCTCGGCTCGGCCGTTCTGATAGTTGCCGCTGGTGCAGATGGTGGTCATCCCGGCATCCAGGGCGGCCGACAGCAGGGCCGGGTTGTCGAAACCGTAGCTGCCGAAGGAGACGGCCGATACTTTCAGGCCCGTATCTCCGAGCGGTCGGTACCGCATCTCGAGATCGCCGACCTCGGCCATCACCTCCTCCACCCGGCCACAGCCACCAAGCGCGAGACCGGATGTTGCCGCACCGAGCTTGAGGAATTTGCGGCGGTCGATACCACTTCCGTTGGATGCCATAGTCACCTCCGTCAGGTTCGGGCCGCGGCTCTTGGGGGGCCGTGGTGTCGCCGATTATTGTAACTCGGTGCTTCGTCTAGCAGGATGTCACTAATACATATGAAAAAGATCTGAACGGTTGGTATTGATGTGATCAGGGTCACAAATTTCGGGGTGCTCCTGGAATATGTTCGTGAGGAAGTGTTCAATTTCTCGAATATTCAAACGATGAAAATATTCAAACGATGAAAACGAGGTGGCCATGAACGAGACGACCCACTGGCGCGCGGCCGTGATTGTTATCGGAATCGTGATCTTCGGGATCCCTGGAGCCGAAGCCTACGACAAGTACAGCAAGAATGATGACGACACCAACTGCAGACAGTGCCACGGAGATTTCCGGGACGACAACTACGTTTCTCCCGTGGACGGCCAGGTGTGGGGAAATCTTCACAACATCCACCGGTCCACCATGCTCGGCGGCGACTGCGACGTTTGCCACATCGGCGAGGATAAGTTCCCGGTGTTCCTGAACTCATCAACCGGCGGTGATGGATTCGATCCCGTCGGGTGCGTGGGCTGCCATGGTGTGGACCCGGCGCCCAATGTGCCGAACAACGGATGGTGGGGGGCCGGGCTTCGGTTGCACCATGAGAATGCGGACGTTGGGCCGGATTCCAGCGGTTTCACCTGCATGACTTGCCACGGGAACGATCCGGCGCCGCGGCCTGAGGACAGTCAGCCATCCTACTATTTCACGCCCGACATTTATCACCCCAACAAGCCCGACAATCCCTGCAACCCGGGTCCGGGCTTTCCCGAGAACTTCGCCGGTGCCGTGATCGGCATGGACAACGACGGCGACCTGCTCTACGACGACGCCGACCCCGACTGTGTGGAGGCGACCCCCACCCCCACCCGCACCCATACACCTACGAGGACGGCGACGTGGACGCCAACCCCCACCCCGACGCCCGTTGTCGTCATCACACCGACCGCGACCGCCACCCCACCGCCCACCATGACGCCGACTCCCACACCCAATCCGGATAGCATTTTCAGCGATGGTTTTGAGTCGGGCACTACCTCGGCGTGGAGTGGCTAAACAACTTCCAATCACAATGTCATAGAGTGATACGCGGCACCCATGCGTCAGCCCCGAGAACGAGCAGCGATCCAGCGACCGATGGTTTGCGCCAGGTCGGGGGTCAACCCGTGGCCTCCCTCGTATGGAAAAATCTTGCTCTGAATCCCCGCCCCTGCAAGGGTTTCGGAGGCTGCTTTGGCATGGTCGAAGCTCATCGCCTTGTCTCCACGGGAATGGCAGATCATGACCTCGACTTGTCCCGCAGCTTCACTCAAAATTTCTGGTGTGGCATCGGACGGGCGCAGCCGTGCTCCGACAACGATCAGGCCCCGAAACAGATCAGGGTGTTCGAGAGCCAGTCCATACGCCAACACCCCGCCCTCGGAGTGTCCCATGAGAAAGACCCGGTCCGGATCGACCGGAAATTGGGAAGATACGTGGTCGATGGCAGCGAGCACGAAACTTCGGCTCACCGACTGTTCCTGCATTTCGATTTCCTGTCGGCGTTGTGTGCGATCACCGGTTGGCGTTCCTGTCCTGAGCAAATCCTGGAAAAACCACGGCGCCGGGAACCACGAGTAGCCATGCCCTCTTTCAAACGGGATTGGATACGGGCCGTAGGGCGCACAGACGATCGCATCGAGGGAACTCGCAACCCGTTCGAAGATTCCCACATAGTTTTCCGGGTTTGCACCGTGCCCATGCAGGATCATCACCAATGGATACTTCCGGTTCTCTTTCAGGACTGGCGGGACCACGATGCGAAAGCCACCGAGCACCGGCGCCTCGAAGTAACCCGGAACACCACGAAGTCGACGAAGTTGTTCCGCGTCGGATGCCAGACGGTTGATCAGCGCCCGTCCCTTCCGGGAACCGCGAAGGGCTTCGAGGTCAGGATCAGATCGTAGAAGCTCCGGGTCGCTCATTCCGGCTTTGTATGCCTCTTCCAGCCGCAACGCCGCCTGATCCAACTCGCCGGTGCGACTGTAGCAACAGGCGAGGTTATAAAGAGCCGGGAATTGTCCGGGACTCCGTTCCAGGATCTCCTGCCAGAGGCTCGCGGCTTTCGTGTACTGGCCTATCCTCATCGCTTCGAGAGCACGGCGTTCCATCTGCTCGGGCGTCGCCGCAGACCCTATGCCCACGAGAACCCAGCAGACCACAGCCGCGACAACCACCGGTGCGATCCTCTTCTTCATCACAGACCTTGTCCTCCTCTGATTTCGATACGAGAATCGGGCCGCCGGGTTTATTTGGGATGCGCTTCGCTGTTTTTCTAGCATGCTCTTCTCACCGGGTTTCGTAGCGAGGGCGGCGAAGCGCGAGTTTCCGCTAGGTTTGTTGTGAATTGGGCGACGCAGTTGTAGTAGCGCTACGTTACGGCGCGCCTTCGGCCACTTCGCGCAGTCGTCGGCGGGAAGAGGAGCACGATTTGCGACAAGCACGGCGGGACGCCGCGATTCGCCGCCCGCAGT
>JAOZUP010000317.1:0-973 GCA_029938595.1 Thermoanaerobaculales bacterium
TAGTTGCTGAATATAATTATATGAAAGCTGTAAAAAATGATTTCGGTTACAATTCCATGGCGTCGAGACGGGGAAAACTGGAGAATTTCGATCGATTTCTTCACATCGTTGCCGACAGATATTCTCCCGATTTGATCTACGTCGCATGCAACACGCTTTCGGTGTTATTAGCCGACACGGAGTTTTCAAAGAATGAGCGCCTTCCAGTACGGGGTATCGTGGAAACCGGAGTCAACCGCCTCCTTCGCGATCTCAGTCTATTCCCTCAATCAATCGTGGCGATATTCGGCACCGTCACGACGATCGAAGAACAGACATATCCCGACCTTCTCAAACAACAGGGAATAGACGAAGCCAGAATCATCGCTCAGGCGTGTCCCTCCCTTGCCGATACGATTTCGGAAGATCGTCAGGGTTTGGATGCGCAGGAAAAGATTAGAAAATACGTGCGTGAGGCAATCGACAGATCATCACGTCCGCCCACCCACCACTTGACCTATCTTGCCTGCACCCACTATGGCTATCGGAAAGAGTATTTTGCGACTGCATTCGATGGACACGGCATCCACACGCAGATACTCAATCCAAATGAGTTTGTAATCGACGATCTGTTCGGATCATCAGAACGAAATCAAACCGATCCCACGCGAAAACATGCTGTTGAAGTTGAATTCGTCACCCGATATCGAATTCCAGAAACCGCGCTCAGAACGATCAGCCATTTCCTAGAAAAAATTTCACCATTAACGATTCGTGCTTTCACAAATTATACCTATTTACCGGAACTGTTCTAGACAGAATATTGAAAATATTCCAGTCCTCACTCATGAACTTGAAGGACCCAACTCTCGCCTTTCTTGGTTCCAGGACCAACGTTATTTGCAATCTGCAATGGGCTAATTAATCTTGGAAAAAATCTTCAGGTTCGTCCGCCCTGGCACTTGAATCCGCATTGTATCTCAATGACCCATGT
>JAOZUP010000317.1:983-4950 GCA_029938595.1 Thermoanaerobaculales bacterium
GGAGGACACAATGTCGAAGGTATTTGGTATATTTGCCGTGATTGTTCTCGTCGTCGGATCCCTCGCCGCCGACTGCGACGACGACCCCGGGAACCTGCTGGCAGGGATCAACTGTGCTTTCGACCTCGGTATCACCGGCTGGACGAGGCTTGACGGCCAGCTCGACTACGACACGGGGGACGGTTATCCGTCGGCTGGATCTGCTCGTGCCTACGCCAACGGGGGCAGCGAGTGGTTCGCAATGCAAACCGACGCGTGCTTCGAAATCCCACCGTCCGAGTCGTACTGGTTTGGGGCTTGGGCTAGGCTCGAGCCGACGAGCGACCTCAGCACTCGGTGCGAGGTGAGGTTCCAGGTCTACGACAACAGCGGATGCACTGGCACCACGCTGTCCATGCCGACCACCTCCTGGGTGGACACCCCGACCACGGGTTGGGTTCTGATCGACGGGGAGTTCACCTCCGAACTCGTGCCGCGCTGGGCTCAGCTCTACGCCCTTTGCATGGCCGACGCCAGCCCGTTTGCTGTGCTCATCGACGACTTCTTCCTGATGGAGGATCCGCGCATTTTCAACGACGATTTCGAAGACGGCAACTGCTTCAACTGGTCGGTGTGCCCGATGGGCGGACCCGTGTGACTTCCATATGGGTGGCGCCCATCCCCTCAGGGGACCGATGCGGACCAACGGCGAGCTGAGCCGATCTCGAAGTTGCCGCCAAAGATCGCCACCATATCCTTCGGGAAGAAGAGCACGGACAGCGAAGCGTCCCGCACCCGCAGATTCGTGGTGGCTGGAGTATCGAAGCGACCTCCCGACAACTTGATCGTGTGGTTGCCGGCCTGAACCGGAACAAGGTCAGACAGGGCCAGGTTGCGATCGATGTCGTCGCTGATCTTGATGTAGCGGTTGGCGATGTCGTCGCCGAGATCGACCCTGGCCATGAAGTGGGCGTGGTAGTCCGCCGAATCGGGGGCGACCGACGCCGTGGCGAGGATCAGAAAGTAGCCGTCGACTGCGGGGTTGAGGGTGGTTTGGAGAATCGTCTGCTGTGCCACCGACGTCGTGGTCCAATCTGTAGACAGGACCGCGCCGTTGGCCAGCACCGGCCCGCCGGTCGCCGCCCAAAGGGCCACCACCCCGGGATAATTCAAGGAGACCGTTCCGCCGCCACTCGACCGTCCCGCCGTCAGGTAGAAATAGGCCGTGCCCGGTCCGAGATTGGCGAGATAACTGGTGGCCAGGCTGGTATCGAGTCCATCGTAGACCAGGTCCCCGACCACGTCGAGCCGCCGCTCGCTGCCGATTGCAAGCACGGGAGGGGCACCGATCAGGAGGTCGGCATTGAGCTCGGCCCCGGTGTCGGCGAGCCGCATCCAGGCGTCGGATACGACCAGGGCCGATCCCATCCCGAGGTTAGCCAAGGAGCACGAGGTCACGAATGTCTGCGAAGCGACCGTTGTCGTAAACTCGCCGAAGATGCGTCCCTCGCAGAGACGGATGTTGGTCTCGAGGGACGGAATGAAGATGGCCATCACGCGGGGGCGATAGAGAACCACGCTCGCGCTGCCTACCATCCGTTCGGCCAGGTAGTAAAGGGTGTGGCTCCCGGCGACCACCGGTATGGCCGCCGTTGACAAGGAAGTCTGGGTTTCGAGATAGGTCGTGCCGTAGACGTCGTGCACGCGTTCAGAGGTCACCAGCCCCGGTCCGTTGGGCTGGTCGAGGCTGACCCTCATGCGGATCTGGGCGTAGTCCGTATCCACTCGATACACGGTCGTGCTGGCAATGACCAGAATGGTGCCGTCGGTGGCCGCGTCGAGGGTGCACTGGGCCGTGATGATCGGTCCGTCGGACAGGGAGAACCCCTCTGAAGGCATACCGCCCGTGCACAGCATCACCTGGGCCGATACCGGCGCCGCGACCGTGAGAGCTCCGACGATCATCCAAAGGACTCGTCCCATCATTGTCTGCCTCCCATCACACTCAATTAAGCGTAGCGCATTGAATGCCTGTTCGCATCTTCGTTTGAGATATGCAGGCTTGATCAACGTTTTCGCTCATGTATGAGGTTGTTATGGGTGGCGCCGCCTTTGCTTCCGGTGCCCTCCGTATTATGATCCGGGTCCGAGCGCGCGAACCATGGAGGTACCGCCATGACCGAGAGTTTTGCCCTCGCCAATCCTCTGGCTCTTCTTCTCGACAAGGACCGGCACGATTTCACCCGTGCCGACATGCTGAAGGTGGTCAAGGAGAAGGGCATCGAGCGGCTGACCTTCCACTACACCAGCCTCGACGGCAAGCTGCGTGAACTCAAGCTCCCCGTCTCCGGTCACGACCAGGCCGAACGCATCCTGGCGTCGGGTGAGCGGGTCGACGGATCCTCCCTGTTCCCCGGGCTGGTGGACCCCGCCTCGTCCGATCTCTACGTGGTGCCAAGCTACGCCACAGCCTTCCTCAGCCCGTTCGATTCCTCGAGCCTCAACTTCATCTGCCGCTTTCTCGACCAGGACGGAGACCTGGCTCCGTTCACGCCGGACAATATTCTGACCATCGCCCACAAGCGGTTCCAGGAGCGCACGGGTTTCGAGCTGCACTCTCTCGGAGAGCTCGAGTTCTTCCTGGTGCGCGAGGGCGGTCCCGAAAATTTCAGCGCTTTCCGCCAGGTCGGGTACCACGCGTCATCGCCCTTTTTCAAATGCGGCGACGAGGTCAACGAGATGGTTCGCTACCTGACCCAGATCACCGGAGCCGTGAAGTACGCCCACGCCGAGGTGGGCTACATCGACTCGGTGCGGTCGAACCTGCCCCTGCTTTCAGGCCGGCGCGCCGAGCAGCACGAAATCGAGCTTCTCACACGTCCCATCGAAGAGATGGGAGACTTCATCGGTCTCGCGCGGTGGATCATCCGCAATGTGGCCCACCGCAACGGCATGCTCGCCACCTTTGCTCCCAAGATCGAGGAAGGCGTGGCCGGCAACGGCCTCCACTTCCACCTCGAGCTCGTCAAGGACGGCCAGAATCAGATGACCACGCCCGACGGTTCGCTGTCGGTCGAGGCGCTCGAGCTGATCGCTGGTCTGGTTCACTACGCATCGACGTTGTCCGCTTTCGGCAACACGGTGGCATCCTCATTCCTGCGTCTGGTCCCAAACCAGGAGGCTCCAACTCGAATCTGTTGGAGTTACAACAACCGCTCGGCCCTGATCCGGGTGCCACTTGGTTGGTCCGGACGGAGCGACCTGGCGAGCATCGTCAACCCCGGCGACTCGGATGAGTACGTGGACTCCCGTGGACGCCAGACCGTGGAGATCCGATCACCCGACGGTTCGGCGTCCTTCCACCTGCTGCTGGCCGGCATCACCACCGCCGCCGAGTACGGACTCACCGCCGACGGTATGCTCGAGCTCGCCGCCAAGACGAACGTTGAGGGCAACGTCTTTTCGGACAAGAAGCGGATGAAACACCTCGAGGCGCTTCCGGCGAGCTGTGTCCAGTGCGCGCGGCTGTTGGACCAGCGGCGGGAGATGTACGAGGAGTTCGGCGTCTTTCCAAAGACGGTCATCGACCACCAGATCCAGCTCCTGTTAAGCGAGAATGACGAACACCTGAACAAGGAATTTTCGCGGCTACCCGCCGAAGAGCGTCTCATGGCCACCCGCGAGCTCATGCACAAGGACATCCACCGTCATTAGCTCTGCCGCCCATCCAAATGGAAAACCCTCTGGGTGCTACGGGGGCAGAGAGTGAGAGAATGAAGAATGCCTGATGCTCTGACCTTGATGGTTTACATTCTCGCAAGTGTCGGTGGCATGGCGTATTTTGTTTACGGCAAGCGACAGCAGAACGGCGCGTTTCTCGTCGCCGGAGTCTGCTTGTTCGTCTATCCGTACATGTTCAAAAGCATAGTGGCGTTGATCCTCGTCGGTCTCGTTCTTCTCGCGGCACCGTTTCTCCTCAGTCGGCAGT
>JAOZUP010000318.1 GCA_029938595.1 Thermoanaerobaculales bacterium
CATAGCGAGATAGAGGGCGCCGACGATGGGCAGCAACAGGGCCCACGCCGGCGAGCGACGATAGTAGGCGAGAGTTGGCAGGTAGGCCACCGCGGCGGTCACCCCGGCGATGATCGCGGCCGTACGCGCGGCCGGGTCGGGTGCGAACAACCCTACGACCGGAAACATGAAGGTCCACAGCAGCGCGAGTACGCAGCCTACAAGGATGGCCGGCGAGTACTGCAGCTGGGTGTAGGCGGTGCGGGCCACCATGTTCCAGATGGATCTCAGCGTGGGGTACCTGCGGTGACTCACGACGGAATGGCTGAGACCGACCCAGGTGCCGTGTCCCGCGGCTTTGACCTTTGCGGCGAGTGCGCAGTCGTCGATCAGCTCGTCCTTGAGGGCGGCAAACCCTCCGATCTCGCGCAAGACGGCGGTCTCGACCAGGACGGTGCCACCGGCGGCGGCGGCCACCCGACTCGACGATGAGTTGGCGAGGTGGAATGGATAGAGCAGCTTGAAAAAGTAGATAAAGGACGGCATCAGCAGCTTTTCCCAAAAGCCGACCATGCTCAGCGTCGCCATCAACGAGACCATTTTCACGTTCCGGGCCTGAAGGAGCTCGAGCACGCGGCTGACGATGCCTCCACCGAGCTCGATATCGGCGTCGAGAAGTAGCGTGTATGTGGTGCTGACCTCGGCGAGACCCTGCTCGAGTGCCCACAACTTGCCGGTCCACCCGTCAGGTAGCGCCTTTCCTTCGATCACTCGCGTTCCGGCGGGTCCGGCGGCGCGAGCCACACCGGCGGTGTCGTCCTCTGATTGGTCATTGATGACCACGACGTCGAGACCGGGGCCCTGGCGCTCGAGCGCGGCGAGGGTCCTGCCGATTCCCGCCTCCTCATTACGGGCTGGAATCAGGATGGTGATGTCGCTCAGGTCGGCCGGCTGGGAAATGGGCCCCGATTCAGATTCCAGGCGTTCGCGGGTGCTCCACGGCCGCCACGGCAACAGCAGGATAATCAGCCACAGCACGGCGCCGGGGACGGTAGCCAGGAGCCAGATATTCAACCTGCCTGCTTTACCGGCAGCTCACGGTCGCCGCGATCCAGATACTGGATTGGAGGCTCGGGCACCATCGGCGCCTCGGTTGAGGGGCCGCGACGGGCCACCCTCAATGCCGCGAGGGGATGACAGAGCGTGTCGTCGACCGCCGTCCCCTCATAGCCGCAGTGGGCCATGCAGTTGTCGCACTTGGGGTTACGACCGGTGCCGTAGCGCTCCCACTCGGTTTCTTCCATCAGCTCGGCGAAGCTCGAAGCGTAGCCCTCCTCGACCAGCAGGTAGCACGGCCGCTGCCAGCCGAAGACGTTGTAGGTGGGGTTCGACCACGGCGTGCACCGGTAGTCCCGGTTGCCGGCGAGAAAGTCGAGGAACAGGCTCGACTGGTTGAATCGCCACCTGCGCCCGTTCTCCCGGCCCCGTCGGAAGATGTCGCGGAACAGCTCTTTGGACTCGCGGCGGCCCATGAAGATATCCTGCTGCGGAGCGAGGCTGTAGCTGTAGCCGGGCGAGATCGTGATGCCTTCGACCCCCATCGCCATCACCTCATCGAAGAATGCCGCCACCTCGTCCGGGTCCTCGCCGGTGAAGAGGGTGCAGTTGATAGTGACGCGAAAGCCACGATCAAGGGCGAGCCGGATGCCTGCCACCGCGCGGTCATAGACCCCCTCCTGACAGACCGAGGCGTCGTGGCGTTCGCGGTTGCCGTCGAGGTGGATCGACCAGGTGAAGTATGGCGAGGGGCGGTAATCGTTGATCTTGCGTCCGAGGAGGAGGGCGTTGGTGCACAGGTAGACGAAGACCGTGCGCTCGATGATGCCCGCGACGATCTCGGGCATTTCATCGTGGATGAGCGGCTCGCCACCAGGGATAGAGACTATCGGCGCCCCGCACTCGTCGACCGCCCGCAACGCATCGTCAACCGTCAGCCGTTGCTTGAGAATGTTGTCGGGGTGGGCGATCTTGCCGCAGCCGGAGCACGCCAGGTTGCACTGGAAGAGCGGTTCCAGCATCAGCACCAACGGGTAGCGCCGCCTCCTCAGGAGCTTCTGCTTGACGAGGTAGGATCCCACCCGCAGCTGTTGGACCAGCGGAACCCCCACCTCAGCCCCGCTCTCCAAGCTCGAGGACGCTGCGGTAGCTCCGGCGAACCTCCGGCCATTCCTGCAGGAACCAGGGGGTAAAGTCCTCGGGCCGGGTGCGCATCTCGCAATCGAGATCCTCAGCCGAGATCCAACGCCAGGCGGCGATCTCGTTCCCGTTGGCCCGAACCTCGTCGGCGCTGCGGCCGAGGAAGACCGAGCACACCTCGTGTTCCGAACCCACATTACCGAAGGGCGAGTGGTAACTGAATTTGTAGAGAAAGTTGAGCTCGCTCCGCATCCCGAGCTCATCATGTAGCCGACGCACTAAAGCTGCGTTCATTTCCTCACCGCGCCGCGGGTGGCTGCAGCAGCTGTTCGACCAGAACAGCGGCCACAGGCGCTTCTCCGGACTCCGCTTCTGGAGAAGGAGCTCGCCGGTTTCCGAGAAGACGAAGATCGAAAACGCGCGGTGCAGCACTCCGTCGCCGTCGTGGCAGGCACCCTTGTCCAGGTGGCCGATGACGTTGTCGTCCGTATCGACAAGGATCAGTTCTTCGTCCTCAAAGGACACCACACCGTCAGGCAATTGAAACTTCCATTGCCTGGTAACCGCTGTCGTTCATCGCCCGAATGACCTGCTCCGCATTGTCCGGGCACAGAGCAATCATCGAACCGCCGCCGCCGCCGCCCGTGAGCTTGGCGCCGAGAGCGCCGTTCTCGCGCGCGATCTGGATCAGCTCCTCGAGCTCCCAACTCGAAACCTGGAGACTGTTGAGCAACCCGTGGCAGACATTCATCAGATCGCCGAGGCGCTCCATGTCGTAGCGCCGGATAGCGACCAGCGCCTGCCCGGTGAGGACATCGATGGCCTTGAAGAGCTTGTCAATAACGGCGGGATTCTTCTCCCGTAGGGTGCGGACGCGGGCTACCGTCTTGGCGGTCAGGCTCTCGTTGCCCGTGATGCCGATGACGAAATTCAGGGGCTTGGGAAAGTGCAGCTCTTCGATCTCGGGCGGCGAGCCGGCACGGTAGAGAATTGGGTGGCCGTAGGTCGCCACGGTGTTGTCGATTCCAGACGGCGTGCCGTGGAACACCTGTTCCGCTCGGAAGGCGAGCCGGTTGATCTCGTCATCCAGCAGCCCGAGCTCGTAGTGGCCATCGAGGGCGCGGATGATGGCCACCGCCACCGCAGATGACCCGCCGAGCCCCATCGCGCGCGGGATCTGGGAGTACACTTCGATGCGCATGCTCCGTTCGCCGAGCCCCAGTTTGTCGAGGATGAGAGCTCCGGTCTCCTCTATCGAGCTTCTCTTTTTAGGATCTTGCCGCAGCCGCTTTTCGACACCCCAGCGCGGCATGACCAGCCACACCCCGTCGTCGTGATCGACTACCCGCGCGTGCACCGCTAACGGCACGGGCGCCGCGATGGCCCGGCTGCCGTAGACCACGGCGTGCTCGCCGAAGAGGATGATCTTGCCGTGTCCGCAGGCCATGTCGGATCGCGGGGTCGCGGCCGCCTCGGTCTGTACCTGCTTGAGGAGCTCCTTCGCGTTCCAAACCTTGACCTCACCGGACTCGACCACCCGTTCGACCACCGTGTCGAAGAGCTCCGGAGGAGCGCCCGCGGCGGTGACGATGCTGCGCGCGTGCAGCGTCATGTGCCCCTGCTGGATCCCCTCGGTGGCGAGAGCCCGCAGTGCTGCAAAGTTCTGGGCGAGGCCGACCGCACCCATTACCTCGGCCAGCTCACGCGCCGAGTCGACCTGCAGCAGACGCAGGTTGAGGGCGACGGTTGGGTTGGACTCCAGCGAGCCGCCGACGATCCCGACCTTGAGAGGGATCTCGATCTCGCCGATCAGGCAGCCCTCGTCGTCCTTGTACCAGCGGGTGAGCGAGGTGTAGTGGCTGCCTCTCGCAGCGTAGGCGTGGGCGCCGGCCTCCACCGCCCGCCAGTCATTGCCGGTTGCCAGCGCAACCGCGTCGATGCCGTTCATGATGCCCTTGTTGTGGGTGGCGGCGCGGTAGGGGTCGATTTCCGCAAAGTCGCCGGCGATGATGATGCCGTCCCGCACCTGCTCTCCGTCGAAACCGTTGCTGGTGAGACCCTCGGCGGGGATCCGCATTCGCGCCCGTACCAGCGCGCGATCGGTGAGGTTGGACAGAATCCGCAGAAAGACCTTGCCGCCGGTGATCCCTTCGACGAGCGAAGCGACTCCCTCGCACATGGTGTTGACCAGGTTGGCGCCCATCGCGTCGCAGGTGTCGACCAACAGATGCACCACAAACATGCCGGACGACTCCGAGCCGGCAGAATGCTGATACACCTCGAGGTCGCGGGCGCCGCCGCCGCGTGCCACCAGCCGTGGATGGAGGCTGTTGGCAAGGTTGAGGACCTCCTCCTTGCGCTGCAGCAGCTTGCTGCGGGCTCGGCTTGGGTGGGAAATGTCCATGACCTGGATCTGGCCGATGAGGATCGGATCGGTGCTCTCTGATTGAAATCCACCGGCACTGCGGGCGGTCTTGGCAGCAAAGCTCACCGCGGCCACGATTGACGGCTCCTCCACCGCCATAGGAACCACGTAGTCCTTGGAGTTGATGAGGAAGTTGAGCCCCAGCCCCACCGGCAGGCCCATCACGCCGACCACGTTCTCGATCATGGCGTCGGCGTTGGACAACGTCAGCAGGTGGCCTCCGTTGAGGAGGGTCTTCGAGTCTTTGGGAGACAGCAGCCCCCTGTCACGGGCGAGGTGCACCCTCTCCGCGACCGACAGCTTATGAAATCCTGGGACACACGAGTTGCTCACTGC
>JAOZUP010000319.1 GCA_029938595.1 Thermoanaerobaculales bacterium
CGAGATTGAACGTCAACGGCACGGTGGAACCCGAGCTGATGGCGATGTCCTCGAACGCGGTGGTGTTGAAACCCGACAAGCTGGCGGTCACCTTGTAGATTCCCGGCGGCACCCTGAGGAAGACAAAGGTCCCTCTGGCATCCGATACCGTCGCCCAGTTACCTCGCACGAGGGCGGGACCCTCGAGTACGACGGTGGAGCCCGGACTAGGCGTCCCGTCCGGCAACATCACGCTGCCCGTCACCGTGCCGCTGCTCACCGCCTGGGCCGAAGCCATGCTCGCACCAAGCAGTATGACGAGACCCAGGATGAACACCCCGGGCCATCTATTGCCTCTGAAATTCATGCCAGTCTCCCTTCCTTTGTGCCCTCACAAAAAGGTGATGCGATTCGCCCATTGACGAATCGCATCGAAAAAAAGACCGAGGCTTTTCGGCCTCGGCAACATTGGATCGGCAGTATTGTCGAACGAAGAGACAGCGGTATCCGTGGGATCTCCGCATGATCGCAGCATAGGTGAGACTCGGCTCGGATTTTCGATTTCGAATTAAATTCGGCAATCAAGCGATCGTTCGCATTCAATTTGAATAGATCCCAGAAATACGAACAGACTGCATGTGGTGGACTGGTCACAGGGAGGCTCTCAGGCGGCCATCGGCCACGTCGCAAGTGAGTCCGGTGATCAAGGAGTGAACGGGTCCGGAATGTTCCGGCTGTCGCGATGTCCTCCGAGCGACGGTGCCCAGAAGGAGAGCGGAACGGAACACTTCCGTCATACCAGACGAACCCCCCCGTGCCTTGCCGCAACAGTATACTTCAAACCGAGCGCCGGAAGCTCGGTTCGGCGCTGCCTGCAGCAGCAACTTCGAGGAGGTGCCGATGAGCTTGCGAGACGAGATATTCGAGCAGCCCGCCGCCATCGCGAGACTGCTCGATATGCAGGACGAGGCGGTTCGCGAGGTCGCACGGAATATTCGCGAACGCGACATCGGGTGGGTCTATCTCGCCGCCCGCGGCACGTCGGACAACGCGGGGCTGTACGCCAAGTACCTGTGGGGAGCATTCAACGGTCTGCCGGTCGCGCTCGCGGCGCCCTCCCTGTTCGGCGTCTTCCAAACCCCTCCCAGGATCGGGAGCGCCCTGGTGGTCGGAATCTCTCAGTCCGGCCAGTCACCCGACATCGTCAGCGTCATCGAAGAGGGGCGGCGGCAGGGAGCGCTGACGCTCGCCATCACCAACGACGGCGGATCGCCCCTTGCAGAAGCCACGGAGCTAGTCATCGAAACGGTCGCCGGACCCGAGAACGCCGTCGCAGCCACCAAGACCTACACCACCCAGCTCGTCGCCATCGCCATGCTGTCGGCCGCCCTGACCGGGGACGCCGAACACCGCAAGTGGCTTGGCCGGCTCCCCTCGCTGGTCGAGGACACGCTGGCGTTGGACGAGACCATCAAGGACGCGTCCGCCCGCTACCGCTACATGGAGCAGTGCGTCGTGCTCGGTCGCGGCTTCAACTATGCCACCGCCCACGAGTGGGCGCTCAAGCTCAAGGAGCTCGCCTACGTGCTCGCGGAGCCGTACTCGTCGGCCGACTTCCAGCACGGTCCCGTGGCCCTCGCCCACCAGGGATTCCCGGTCTTCGCCGTGGTGCCCAGCGGAAAGACTGCCCCGGACATGATCACCCTGCTCACCGAGCTCGTGCAGGACCAGCAGGTGGAGCTTCTCGCCATCTCCAACGAGGGCTCGGCGCTCGCGCTCGCCAACACGCCGGTGCAGCTGCCGGAAAGGCTCCCGGAGTGGATCACACCCATTCCGGCCATCGTCCCGGCGCAGCTCTTCTGCTATCACCTGACCCGCGCCAAGGGCTACAACACCGAAGGTCCCCGCGGGCTGTCGAAGGTGACGCTGACATGGTGAATCGAATGAGCGGGGCAGCCATTCTGATTATTCTTGCAATCGCCCTCGGTCACTCGTTCGCCGAAGCACCATCCAACCTCGACACCATCCTCCCTGTCCGCGGCTTCGCCATTAGCGCACCGGCACCTGACCGGGTCGACGACTTTATCGACTTCATCAATCGCGAGCTGGTGCCGAACAACGTCAACACGCTCGTCCTGCGGGTGGATTACAACTTTCAGTACCGCTCGCACCCGGAGCTGCGAGACGAGGATGCGCTGAGCAAGAAGGACATCCGCAAGATCGTCAAGACGTGCCGCAAGGGAGGCATCCGGATGGTCCCGCAGATCAACCTGCTTGGCCACCAGTCGTGGCAGATCGAGCTCACCCGATTGCTCGAGGTCTACCCCCAGTTCGACGAGACACCCTGGATCGAGCTCCCCGAGAAGTACGAGTGGCCCAACCCCGACGGTCTCTACTGCAAGAGCTACTGTCCGCTCCATCCCGAAGTCCACGACGTGGTCTTCGCGCTGGTGGATGAGATCGTGGAGGTTTTCGAGGCGGACGCTTTCCACGCCGGCATGGACGAGGTCTTCTACATCGGCATGGACCGCTGCCCGCGCTGCGGCGGCCGCGACAAGGCCGAGCTCTTCGCCGGCGAGGTGACCCGGATCCGCAACCATCTCGCGGCCAGCGGAGTCGAGCTCTGGATCTGGGGCGACCGGCTGATCGATGGCAAGACCACCGGAATCGGCGAGTGGGAGGCGAGCATGAACAGGACTGCTCGCGCCATCGACCTCATCCCCAAAGACGTCGTGATCAATGACTGGCACTACGAACGCGCCGATCCGACCGCCCCCTATTTCGCCGCCAGGGGCTTCGCCGTGGTGACCTGTCCCTGGAAGCTGGGAGAGGTCGCCGTCACCCAGATCGAGGACATGGCACGGTTCCGCCGGAGCTCGACCCCCGAGATGCGCGAGCGCTTCGCCGGTGTGATGCAGACAATCTGGTCAGACACCGGCGACTTCCTCGACCAATACTATGGGCGCGTGGAGCCGGTCGAGAACGAGTACGGCGGCGACCCCATCGAGTGCACGAAGACGGTGTTTGCAGAGTTCAGGAAGGTCGATCGGTGACCGCTACGACGGATTTCTACCAGGACCATCAGGTGGCGGATCACCGCGGTTTTTTCGCATACTCTCCGTCATGTGTAAGGCGACGAATCCAGCCACCATCACCGCCAGGTAGAGCTGGCCGATCAGGGCCTCGAGCCAGGCCAAGGTCCGCGCATGCTCCGAAATCGGCGTGACATCGCCGTAGCCGAGGGTGGTCATCGTTACAAAGCTGAAGTAGGTAAAGATATGGAGCTGTGACGATTCGTTCGCCGTTCTCTCGGCGAGCAAATCGTTGGAGATATAGAACGAGCCCGGGTCCCGATACTCCAGGTGGGCAAAGATCAACGCGAACAAGAATCCGATGAAAACATATGCGCACAGGGCGCCGAAGATCCGTTCGCTGGTCGACCGGTTACCTGTGTTGAGGTCATGCAGCAGGTTCCAAATCAAGAACGCAAAGAACACCGCGGTGAAACCGAGGACCGTGGTGTTCTGACCCGTGGTGTCCGGCCGGAACGCCGCGATCACCCGCACCGCAACCGCCGGCACGCCAAGGGCTATCGCCCAAATCGCATTGTGCCGCGAACGCACGGTCTCCACCAGTGCCGCCAGCAGCACGGCGGCCACCATGAGGTCGGCGAAACGACCCCGGGTAGCGGCGTTCAGAGTCAGGGCATCGACGAGGATGATTGCCATCAACGCGACGAAAATGTTGCGGTACGGCCTCTCACCGAGAACACTCCAATGGAACGGTTCGGTCATGATGGCGGCAGTCTACCGCAGGATCCGTCATTCTTCTCAACCGAGCGCGCTGGAAATCTCGGCTCGGCTCAGGCAAGCTGAGTGCCCGCGAAGATATACCGGGAGGTTTTCCCATGCAGCGAATCATGATCACAGCGTGTCTCGGACTCCTACTCGCCTTCCCGGTACAGGGCGTGGAATTTCTCGGCGTCGAGCTCTGCAAGGGCTCGGTCGACACCTCGGTGGTGCTCCCCGTGGGATCGCCCCTGTCGCTCGAGAGCGCCGAGATCGGCCGCCACGGCGGGCTTCTGATGCTCCTCACGGCGCCGAACGGCAAGGTCCTCGAATTCATCGACGATCTGATGGCGACCTACACCGGAAACCGCGGCACGGGGTCCGAGGAGAAGCTCCAGTGGTCCGGGAACGAGATCACCGCCTACGCCCAAATCATCAAGAAGGGTTACGCCGCCCTCGCGGTCAGCACCACCGACGACTGCCGCGCCGCAGAACCGGTACCGATCGCCGATACCACCACCGAAAAAGCCCCCGCGCCGGACGCCACTGCACCGACCATCGATGAAACTCAGATCGCGGCGGGCGCCGCTATCGCAACCGGAACGGCCGCAGGCGCCGCCGTGGCGCCCGCACCGGCGCCCCCCGCGACTCTCGAGCCGACGCCATCTGACGAGTTCGAGCTCAAGGGCCGGCTCAAACACGCGGCCGGCGAGGACGCTCGGGTCGATGTCATGGGCGTGATCGTCAACCACTCGGGAGCTGCTTACAAGATCGTCAACTTCGATCTCAGCCTCTACGACGCGGCTGGCGAGCTCATCTGCGTCGACGCGATCTCGGTGAGCGAGCTGAGGGACGGCCAGGAGCGGGCGTTCCGGGACTCCATCCGCTGCGCCGACTACGCGCCCGACGCGGTGGCCGGCTGGAAGCTCCAGTTCGCCGGGGGGGACGCTGACTGAAATATTCCAGAGGGTTCGTTGTGAGGCCGCGAAGTTCTGGGTCCACATGGCGCCATCCGCTCCAATTCACGGTCGCAGCAGCTACCTCGTGAAAAATTCGAGCTAGAGCAACGCGTCTATCTTGCCCAGCAACCTCTTGAAATCGACCGGTTTGGTGTCGTAGTCGTCGG
>JAOZUP010000320.1:0-2855 GCA_029938595.1 Thermoanaerobaculales bacterium
TCGGGTCGCATATGATAACCCGAAATCCCTGTGAGGTCTACAACTGAAGCAACATGACAGAAGGTTTGCTGGTGACCTGGGGCGTGGGGCGTGGGGCGTGGGGCTTGAGGCGTGAGGTGTGGACACTTCGAGGCTTGCCAACGTGTCGGTCTCTCTCGACTCGGCACGGCGATGTCACTTCCGCAGAGCCTGGATGAGGGCCCCCAGCGATCCGGCGGTTCGATTCTGGCTGGAATCAAGGTCCCCAGCCGCTTGTTCGTCAAGGTATCCAAGGCGCCTCGCCAAACTCACGAGATATCCCAACTCTCTGACCGAACCGAAAGCAATTACAAGGAAACGCACATAATCTTTCTTCGTTTCCCTGGCACTTCCCTCGACGATATTCGCTGCGACAGAAACAGCACATCGTCGCATCTGACTGGTCAATCCGTATTGCTCCGTCGCCGGAAAGCCCTTTGTCGCCCGATAAACGGAGATGGCGAGTTCATCGGCGAATCGAAATGCTTCAAGTTTTCTGTGGTCTCTCAAGCCCCAAGCCTCAAGCCCCAAGCCTCGGTTTCACCGAATGGTGAGGCCGAGTGACTTCAGCTGCTCGCGGGCGAGATCCGCCTCGCGGGTGCCCGGATGCTCGTAGACCACGTACTGCAAGTTGACCACGCCCTGGCCCTGGTCACCCATCTTGAGGTAGATCAGGCCCTTTTTGAGCTGCGCGGCAGCGGCTTTGTCGGACGTTGGGTAGTCCTCGAGGACCTTCGTGAAGGTGTCGAGGGCCTCCTGCGGCTTTTCCTGAGCGTCGTAGCACTCGCCGATCCAATACAGAGCGTTGTCCGACAGCTCGGTGCTCGGCCACCGCTTGAGGTACTCGCCGAAACCGTCTGCCGCGAGGTCATAGTTACCCCGCATGTAGTCCTCGTATGCTGAGCGATACACCTCCTCGGGGCCGGCAGCGCCCCCGGAAGACGACATCGCTGTCGCGCCAGCCGCTCCGACGGTGGCAGCCCCCACGGGCCCGGCACCACCATCTCCGGTCGGCACCGTCGACACCGGCGGCAACATTGCCCCGCCAGCGCCCATGGTCCGCGCCCCGGCCAGCTCCTGGGAAATTTGCTGCAGGCGGCGGGTGGTGAGCTCGAGGCTGGCGTGCAGAGCCTCGATCTGCTCCTGGAGTGCGGCGACCCTTTGCGCGAGATCGGCGTTCGAGCGCAGATTCTGGTTGGTCAAATCCTGCATCGACTTTTCCATGGCCCGTAGGTCCGACTGGTCGATGACCTCGGTCTGGAGTGTGTCCACCGAACGTTGGACGTCGGTGATCTCCCGGTGCAGCAGGGCCATGTCCTCGGACGAACTGCAGGCGACGAGTGAGACCACGGCCATCAGCGAAACCATCAATTTCATCCTGCGCATGACATTGCTCCTATCGCGCGACAATCACGAAGTGGGAACGGCGGTTAAGCCTCCACGCGCTCTCGTCGCTGCCGAGCGCGAAGGGCTTCTCCTCGCCATACGAGATGATCTGGATTCGCTGAGCGGAAATGCCGAGAAAGACCATGTAATCGCGCACCGCGCTTGCCCGGCGCTCGCCCAGGGCGAGGTTGTACTCGCGGGTGTTGCGCTCGTCGCAGTGGCCCTCGACAAGGATGGAGATGGTCGAATGCTTCTGCAACCATCCGGCGTTCCTGGTCAGCGTCTCGCGGGCGGCAGGTGTGAGATCGAATCGGTCGGTGTCGAAGAACGCGTCCTCGAGGTACCCCTGTGCGTTGAGTTGGGCGAGATCCTCCGGCAGCTCTTCGGTCACCTCCTGCGAGACGATGGTCTCGGTGATGGGTTCGTGCACCACCTCCTCCGGCATCGTGCTCGACTCCGCGGTCGATACGGGTGTCGAAGATGGGGGCGGCGCCTGGACCTTCGAGCCACTACTCTTGCAGGCGCCCATGAACAGGGCTGTGAATATCACCAGGGCCGTTGCCGTCAAGCGCGTCGCGTTCCGCATTTTTGCCTCCTGATTTTTCCACGCGGACAGCCGGTTGCGCTGCGCCGTGCGCGTGTGGGTTTGGGCGGGCCCACTCTATCAGGGCATCAGGTCGCGAACAACCAATGCCCGTGACGGGCAATTCTACTCGGTGTGATCTACGTCATATCCCGCCGGTGGTTGTGCGGCCAATCCACCATCGGGACGATTCAGTCGCCCACTGCGATGGCGCTTACCGAGGAAATCATAGAGCACGATCGAGCCGGCAACCGCCAGGTTGAGGGAGGGCACGAGTCCCCACTGCGGAATCTGGACGACCAGTTTTGCCTCGTCAAGAAGGTCGGCCGGGATGCCGCCAATCTCGGCGCCGAGAAGGAAGCAGGGCCGTTCCGGGTACTCGACATCGAAGAGATTGACCGCCCGTGCATCGAGCTCGACCGCCACCAGATCCCACCCCTTTTCTTCGCGGTAACGGCGGAAGGCCGCCGCATCGCTCAGCTGGGTCACCGTCGTGTAGAGCTCCGAGGTGCGAGCCGCCTCCAGGTTCCACTCCCGCTCACCCACAAGCACCACCTCCTCGGCAGCAGCTGCATGGGCGGTCCGGACCAGCGACCCCACGTTGTGCTCCTTGGTGATGTTCCAGGCGGCGATCGCCATGGGCCGCAACCCCCGGCGATACTCCTCCCGACGCCGCTGCCGACGTTCGAGTCTACGTTCCATGGCAAGCTGGTATTTGAGATCGCTCATCGCCTGGATTGCGATGTTATCAGCCCTTCCTCAATTGCAGTTCTCCCCCTCGATTCGTCCTACGAAACGAGGGGGAGAACTGAATAAATAACGAAACCCCGCGGGAGCGGGATTTCGTCGCGGCGGGTGTGCCCGCCCA
>JAOZUP010000320.1:2865-4892 GCA_029938595.1 Thermoanaerobaculales bacterium
CCGCCGCTCCATCGCGAGTCTGTGCTTGAGGTCGCTCATCGCTTCGAGTGCGATGGTACCAGCCTTCCTCAACAGCAATTCTCCCCGTTTTTTCGCCCGGGGAAACAACGCGGAGAATTGCATAAAAAACGAAACCCCGCGGGGGCGGGATTTCGTCGCGGCGGGTGTGCCCGCCCAGACCTTTTCGGTGGTTAACGCGGCCGTGAGGTCCGTTCAACACCCGCGGTCCCTGAGGACAATTCCAATATCGGTCCGGAATCCACCATTGTCAAGAGTCGAGAGTTAAGAGTTTAGAGTTGAGAGTTAGGATCCGTATTTTCAACGACATAGAGGAGTTAGGGAATCTCGGATTTGTCTTTGAAGACACCAGTCCTTCACTCTAAACTCTTAACTCTCAACTTTTAACTCTTAGAAAACGATTCGGGGGTGAACGCATTCGGAAGCAGTTCCCCAACACTCGTCACGATCCGAGCGCCCGCCAGGTTTGCGAGAATGACCGGGAAATTTCCGAACTCGGCCAGCACCTGACGACAGGCACCACACGGCGACGCCGGCGGGCTCGAATCCGTGACGACCGCGACGGCGCTGAGACCGCTTGTTCCCGCTGCGACTGCGGCTGCCACTGCATGCCGCTCGGCACAGACGCTGAGACCATAGGAGGCGTTTTCAACGTTGCACCCGACGTGGACGCAGCCATCGGCGCTGAGGACCGCGGCGCCCACCGCGAACCCCGAATAGGGAGCGCGGGCGCGGGTGCGCACCGTTGTCGCGGCCTCCACCAAGCGGTCGATTTCCTTCTCGGAGAGCTCTGTCATGCAGTCACTATACCCCGATCAACCAGGGGCCCGTCGCGAGCATACCGAATGCCCAGCCGCGAAGCGGCGGCAGATTCATAGCCTGGGGCTCACGCCCCAGGCTAATTATCTGTCGCGCCTTCGGCGCTGACATACCGAACGCGGCTGCTCGCAGCCGGCCCGCATATCTCGCTGCTGCTGCGGCTCCGTTTAACGTTTACGTGCACCGGAGGATTTGGTCGAGGAGCTCCCCGATGAGCTGCTTCCTCCGGACGAGCGGCTGCTGCCTGCGGATCCCCGTGAGCTGCCACCGGATGACCGGGAGCTGCCCGTGGATGACCGGGAGCCACCGACCGACCGGGATCGTGGTGCTGAAGAGCGACTCGGGCTGCTCCTGACCGAACTCGACGAGCGCGAGCTCGGCGCCCGGACCCCCGCCGAGCTTCGGCTCGAGGAATATCCGCCCGTTGTGCCCGACGAGCTCGAACGGGGCACTATCACGGGACGCTGGACTCCGGTTCGTCCTGTGCTGGATCGCGGGGTCACCAGCTGTCGGGATCCACCGCTTGATGAGCCCAAACCCACGGTTCCGGAGCTGGTTCGCGGGGCCACAAGCTGCCGCGATCCGTCGCTCGACGAACTCCTACCTACGGTTCCCGAGGTCGTTTGGCCGCTTCCCGTGTACATGGTCGGCCGGTAGAGATTGGGTTGGACGGTCCGTGCACCGCTCGACGGCGCGAATGGCGAACCGGCGCCCGCCGTCAGACGGGGCGTTACTGTCTGACGGTTGGATTGGGCAACATCCGCCGGGGGACGGCTGAGATCGGCGAGATTGGTCTGCCGTCCGAGCTGCCGCGCGGCGTCCGCACTCAAGGAGCTGTCCCGAGCCATCAGGGGGCTGACATCGGCGGTAGCGCGCGACTCGACACCCCGGAAGACCCGCTCGATCTCGGTCCGGGGGCTTGCTACCCTCGGCGATCTGGTCGCCAGAGGCCCGCTCATCACCACCCCCATCTGATCTCCGGTGGTCGGCATGACACGATCTCCTGACCTTGCCAGGCGGGACAGATTTGGGCTTGCGAAATCATTCTGCGCGACGACCGTCCATCCCCTGCGGTCCACCGAGGCCATCCGCACCCTGCCGTTGATGTCGACCGCACGCCCAGACGCCATCCGCGACGACGAAGCGTCGGCGGCCATTCTGCCGCTGGCGGTGCGCGCCGGGGGCATCAC
>JAOZUP010000321.1 GCA_029938595.1 Thermoanaerobaculales bacterium
GTAGAGAACTCTCATCTCCTACTCCATACCGGTTTTAACCGGCGCTATCGGGCGTTAGCCCCAGGAATCGAGCGGGAGAAAATTGTAGAAGCCGCGAAGCGGCGGCAGACAGCCGAGAAGGAACAATCGACACCGGATCGGATTTTCGTCTGCAACGAGGAGATCCTGAGCCTCGCGCTGACGGTGATGGGTTCGTAACTCAAAACTAAACACTCAAAACTAATAATTCTCCTACAACGTTTCCACAGCTCCGAGCATCGCTTCCGACATCCAGAGGAGATACTGGGCCACCTGAGATTCGCGGCACAGCGCTGCGAGCTCGGGTGAGAATTGGATGGCCACCACGACCACGAATCCGAGGAGGATCGCCGCCACAGCGCCCGCAAGGGCCGCGCCGAGAAGCCGGTTGAGCCAACCGAGACGCATGGCAGTCAGGGTGTGCTCGATGCCCCACCCCGCGAGCAGGGCGAGACCACCACACAGCAGGATCAGCAACAGCCGGCCGAGCACCGCCGACAGCCATGGGGTGCCCATGACGCCTTCGAGGGCGGCCTGTGCGTCATCCCCGGCCACAACCGCCAGCCATAGCCCCGCCACGAGCCCACCACCACCGAAGATCAATCGCACGGCGCCCTTCCAGAACCCACCCAGCGTAAGGCCTAGCCATACGATGAGGAGCACCCAGTCGAGGAGGGTCATGGCAGGAGGCGGACCGTCAGACGCAGAAAGTCGGCTTCGGTGACGATGCCGAGAAGAAGATCTTCCTCGTCCACCGCCGGCAGACAGCCATACTTATTCTCGAGCAGGATCCGCGCTGCATGGGAGGCCCCGAGGTCGGGCGACACCGTGACCACGTCGCGGTGCATGATCTCCACCACCGGCACGGTCGAAAAGACGCGTCGTTGCTCATTCGCCTCGACCTCGGCAAAGATCGAGAACGAAGCCGCCAACAGATCGCGGTGGGTCACGAGACCGACCAACCGCCCGTCGCGGACCACCGGTAGATGGCGGATCCGTCCCCTGGCCATACAGCGCTGTGCATCGGCGAGGGTCTCGTCCTCGGTCAGGGTGACCAGATCGGTGGACATGAGATCCTTGACGTTCATCCGGAGCGGCATCCGAACCTCCAGGGTTCAGTGTAACCCGAATTAATTCTCAATTTTGAATTCTCAATTCTCAATTCCCGGCCTGCCCCCCCAATTCTCCGGGGACGATGGGCGGTCATTGAGGGTTGAGAACTCTGTGAACGGGCTCGTCAGAGGACGGTGAAGGTGGTCTTGATTCGCACCTTTTCGGCCCGCTCCCAGTCGGCCCGCTTGATCTTCATCTTGACCAGGATTTCCTGGCGTTTGGTGTTCGACTTCACAATCACGAACTGCTTCGTTGACTTGATCTTTTTCCCCGAACCGTCCAGGAGATGGATCTCGAGGATCACCTTCTGGACCATCGGCCGGGTGCTCGTTGCAACAAACGTCCACACCGGGCGGACCGGATCGGCACCCTCATTCGGATCGCGTTGCAGCCCGACAGAAGTCAGGGCCACATTCCAATCAAACCCCGCGCCAGGATACTCCAGCCCGGCAATGAGGACCGGTTTGTCGTCCTCGGGAATCAGAATGGTCGCCGCGGTGATCTTCATCGCCGCAACGGCTGGTTCAACACAGAGCAGTACCAAGAATGCGAGACATGCGAGCCCCGCCCAGCTCTTGCCGCGATACCTCATCAACCCCCCCTCATCGGTTGCCCGGTGAGAGCTACCACCCTCGTATCAACGTATCGGCATTCGCCATATCTTGATAATTAATCTATATCTCAACATTTTAACTGTCAATCGCCCGCTGGCGATTGTGCATCGCCGCCGCAGGTCACAACTAACTCAAAACTGATTTTAGATGTAGAGGCCGCCCGAGATGTTCAGCACAACCCCGGTGATGTAGGAGGCGCCCGGCCCGGCAAGGAAGGCCACCGCCTCGGCGACGTCCTCGGGGGTTCCCAGGCGGGGAATAGCCACCTTCGACAACAGCATCTCGCGCTGTTCTTCGGTGAGCTTGTCGGTCATTGGGGTCTGGATATAACCCGGCGCCACTGCGTTGACAGTCACGTTTCGCGGGCCGAGCTCTCGAGCGAGGCTCTTGGTGAAGCCGATCAATCCGGCCTTGGAGGCGGCGTAGTTGGTCTGCCCCGCGTTGCCCATCAGACCCACCACCGAGGCGACGTTGACGATCCGGCCGCTCTTTTGCCGCATCATCAGCTTGGCCGCCGGCTGTGTAACCTTGAAGACGCCGTCGAGGTTGATGTCGAGCACGAGATCCCAGTCCTCGGGTTTCATTCGCACCAGGAGTTTGTCGCGGGTGACGCCGGCGTTGTTGACAAGGATGTCGAGCCGGCCGTGGGCCTCGTGGACGGCCTTGATACCCTCCGCAGCGGCCTGCGCATCGGTCACATTCAGCTCTCGACCCTCCGCCGTGCCTCCGGCGTCGTTGATCTCGGCCACGATATCTGTCGTGTCCAACACATCGGCGCACACGACCCTCGCCCCGCCCCGAGCCAGCCGACGAGCGATCTCCGCACCGATCCCCCGCGCGCCGCCGGTCACCACCGCCACCTGCCCGTCAAACTCACCCATCATTGCCTCCCCGTTAAATCACCGCCCAAGTTCTTTTCGACACCGTATTTAACCACAGAGACACAGAGAGCACAGAGGAAACACGGAGGAAATCACTCAAGGTCAGCGCACAGAAAAAACTCTCTGTGCGGCTCCGTGCCCTCTGTGTCTCTGTGGTTTACTCAGCCGACGAGGTTTTCCAGGACCTTCTCCACAGTTTCCACCGTTCCCGCCTGGTAGCAGGTGGCGTCGCGGTCAATGCGGCGCACGAGCCCCGAGAGGACCTTGCCGGTCCCTACCTCGACAAAAGTGTCGAAGCCGTCGGCACGCATCCGACGGATGGTTTCAGACCACAGGACCGGGGCATCCACCTGTCGGATGAGACCGTCTCGAACCTCGTCGGGCGAGCTCACCGCAGCGGCATCGACGTTACGATACAGCGGCGCCGTGAGCGGCCGAAAATCGAGCTCGTGCAGCGTCGGCGCCAATCCCTTGCGGGCCGGCGCCATCAGGACCGAGTGGAAGGGCGCCGACACCGGCAGGGGCAGGACGTGCCTCGCACCGCGCTCCTTGCACCTCTCAGCGGCGCCCGCCACCGCCGCGGCGCTGCCCGCGATCACCACCTGACCGGGCGAGTTGAAGTTGACCGCCGCCACCGGGCCGCAGCCCGATGTTTCTTCGTCGCTGCAAGCTGCTTCGACCAAGTTATCGTCGAGGCCGATCACCGCCGCCATCGCCCCCTCGCCGACCGGTACAGCCTCTTGCATCAGCCGACCGCGCAACCGTACTGTGCGCGCGGCGTCGGCCAGGTCGAGGCCGCCGGCGGCCACCACCGCCGAATACTCACCGAGGCTGTGGCCGGCCACCGCACCCACCTCGAGGCCGGCCGAGGAGAGCACCTTCCAGGCGGCGATGGAGTGAGCAAGCAGCGCGGGTTGGGTGTTCTCGGTCAGCCGCAGATCTTCCTCGGGGCCGTTCCAGCACAGGTCGGAGAGGGGGGTGCCGAGGGCGCCGTCCACGTTTGTGAAGACCTGCGCCGCCGCAGGCCACCGTAGGGCGAGATCCCGCCCCATACCCACGGTCTGGGATCCCTGGCCCGGAAACAAAACCGCAACCGTTGTCATATCAACCGTTTCCTTCTCCAGATGGCCCAGCCAACACCTCGAGGATCTTGTCGCCGATCATTTCGATGACGCCGGACGCGGCGTAGGAGTCTGCAAAACGAACGGCATTGCGGATCGCCTTTGCCGATGATTTTCCATGGCCGATCAGACACGCGCCACCCACCCCAAGAAGCGGGGCACCGCCGTACTCGGCGTAGTCAACCTTCTTGCGGAGGTTCCTGAACGCGCCCTTGGCCATCAGCAGACCGGCCCCGTACATCGGCGATTGGCGCGCCTCGTCCATCAGCATGCCGACAACCATCTCGCCAAACCCCTCGGCCACCTTGAGGATCACGTTGCCGGTGAACCCGTCACACACGATGACATCCACATCGGGGCTGAACACGTGGGCGCCCTCGACGTTGCCGATGAAATTGATGCCGACTGCTTTGAGAACCAAATGGCGCTCCCGTGCCTGCGGCCCGCCCTTACTTTCCTCCTCGCCCACCGACATCAGCCCGACCCTGGGCGAGTGAACGCCGAGCACCGCTTCGGCGTAAAACGAGCCCATGACCGCAAACTGTACGAGTTGATGCGCTTTGCACTCCATGTTGGCGCCGACGTCGAGAACCAGGGTACGCCCTTCATCCTTGGGCACTACCGCGGCCAGGGCCGGGCGGTCGACCCCATTGATCATCCCGAGCGCTGACTTGGCCGCAACCCATGCGGCGCCCGTGTTGCCTGCAGTCACCATGGCAGCCGCCCGCCCCTCGCTCACCAGCTGGGCACACACGTTGAGCGACGAACGGCGCTTTCCGCGGAGAACACTGATCGGCGAATCCTGCATCCTCACCACATCAGGAGCGTCGACCAGTTCGAGGCCGGAGGGCAAGAAGCGAAACCGTCCGAGCTCGCGCCGCAGCCTCTTTTGGGGACCGACAAGAAGGACCGGTATTTCGAGTTCCGTGATTGCCTCGAGCGCCCCCCGTACGGCAACCTGGGGCGCGCCGTCACCGCCCATGGCATCTACCGCAATCGGTTGCTTATCCCTCACTGTCCACCAGGTACCGTGCCACCCAGGATCAATCGAGCTCTTCGACCCGGATCACCTCACGGCCCTTGTAGCTTCCGCAGTGCGGACAAACCTGGTGCGGCGGCTTGGGTTCGAAGCACGA
>JAOZUP010000322.1 GCA_029938595.1 Thermoanaerobaculales bacterium
CAAGGGCCCCGGCACCCCGAGAGGCGTCACGGTCGACGCCAAGGGCGGCACGGTCGATTCCGACGGTGACGGCGTACCCGACTCCCTCGACAAGTGCCCCGGTACTCCCAGGGGAGTTCCCGTCGACGAGACCGGTTGTCCGATCGAGGGCATCGAGGTCATGGGCGATGAGTGGATGGTCAGGGGCAAGGTGCTCTTCGCCCTCAACAAGGCCACCATCAGACCCGAGGCGGCCGAGGTGCTGCTCAAGGTGGCCAATTTCCTCAAGAAGAACCCGCAGTACGTGGTCGAGATCCAGGGCAACACCGACAACACCGGGCAAATGGCCTGGAATATGCAGCTTTCGAAGATGAGGGCTGACGCGGTCAAGAAGTACCTGGTCTCGAACGGCGTAGCCGACGAGAGGTTGACCACCAAGGCATTCGGTCCGAACGAACCGATTGCGCCCAACAACACGGCCGAGGGCCGAGCCAAGAATCGTCGCGTCGACTTCAGGCCGACGATGCGGTAAAACCGGACGAATCCGACGTATGCACGACCCGGCCTTCGCGCCGGGTCGTGTTTTTTCATCCTGAGCTCACCAGGGCCCGTTCGGGCCAACAACAAAAAAATGACAACGGGTGGCCGACCCGTGATCGCTATCGAAATCGCTATCGCTATCGATGCGCCCCGTGCCAATCCGGCCATTCGATAGCGATACCGATAGCGATACCGATTGCGAGCTGGCGGGATTGGTCCTCCTCAGATTGACATCCCTACCTAATGTCATTGGAAGATGAGCGATTTTCCCGGACGAGAGGTGCCGAGCTCGCCCGCACATCTCACCAGCTTTCGTCGCGAGCGAACAGAGCGTAAGAGCTTGGTGTAGATCGCCGGCGAGAATCACTCATCTCGGGATCAGGTACCCTGGCCGGGTGAGATCCGCAAAAAGACAACGAAGAACCGCCGCCGCGTCGGCGTTCGCGATCTGCCTCCTCCTCGTCGGCCAGATCCACGCCCAGGACGGGGGCGACGGGTCGTCCACTCCCGCCGTCCATCCGTTCGCTTTCGCCCTGGGTTCGGGAGACTCGGCAGCGTCGGAGACCAAGGTGTACGACCTTCGAATACCGATGTACTTCACGCTCATTCCGGTGGAGGATCGCCCATGGGGACTGCGCCTGAAGGTGACGGCCTTTGCCGGCGTCTACAAGTTCACAGTCGATGAAGCCATCGACCTCAATCTCCGCTTCCAGTCTCTGGCCGCGACCCCGGGAGTCGAGTTCCTGGTCCCTGCAGGCAAAGGCTGGATGCTCAAACCGTTCACCGAGATCGGGTACGCGTACGATTTTGACGATGGGCTTGGCTTTGGAGTGTGGTCGGTCGGGATGCGAACGCTTGTCACATGGCCGATAGGCAAGATCGACCTCAGCTTCGGCACCAAGGTGCAATATTTTTCCACCTTCACCTCGGATCTCGGTCTGGCGGACGATTTCGGCGAGGTCCGGCTTGGCCTGAACGCGAGCCACCCGCTCCCGTTCACGATCGGTGGCAACCAGGGCAATCTCAGTCTCTACTTCATTCGCCGCCAGTACGTGGACGCGTTCATTGCCCGTGACGAGGGAGACCCCCTCGAGATCCAGTATTCGAACGAGCTCGGCTTCGCCTTCGACACGACACCGAAAGTGAAGCTGTGGTTTTTCAAGCTGCCGCGGATCGGCCTCGGCTATCGCTGGGGCCAGAACATCAAGGGCGTTCGCCTCAATTTCGGCTTTCCCTTCTGAGAGAGACTGTTGTTTTCCCAATTCGGGAGCGAAATCGAGAAATGCCCTTGACATTCGAGATTTCTGTGCCTACCTTGATTGTGACTACATGATGGAGGGTGGATCATGTCGAAGCGTAAGTTGGGTGTCTTTGTCCTTGCGATTATGATAATTGGTGCTCTCGTACCGGCCTTGCTTGCTCCAAGCCTGGCCGAGGCGGAGTCCATCCCCTACGGGTGGATGGTCTACACGCCGAATCATCCCAATGGGTGCGCGCCGCTGCCGTACGACTGCTACGTCATATTCGTATGGCCGCAATCTCCCTGATCGGGACGCCTCAGAACGACTCTGATCGTCCAATCAGGTGGAGTCCATGCGGCACACATTGAGAATGATGGTGCATTGTGTCGGCGCAGTGCTGCTGTGCGCCGGAGTCTTGGCTTCGCCGGCTGATAAGCTAGAGAACTCCTGCCGCGCACAGGCTCTCAATCTTGAAAAACCCGCATACATGGTGGTCGACGCGGTGGTCCGCGGCGACCGCCTGCTTCTCCCCGATTACACCAGTGGATTACGCGAGGTGGACCTCCGCACGGGCAAGGATCTACGATCGATCCTTCCCATGGGTACCCAACGAGGTGAGGTCACCGGTCCGCAGCACCTGGGCTGCGGTTCAGACCGCTGCGTTGTTTTTGGTGACCGCTACTTTTGGGTCTTCTTCGACTCGAAATGGCGATTCTTGCTCGAGTACCCGGGGATGAGGAGTACCGCCAGCGGCCAACCCCTCGTCTTCGCCGATCGCCTGGTGGTCTATGGCGTTGCCAGCCAGGATGCAGGCCTCGGAGGCGGCACGCCGTATCTCTTCATCCAGTACGACGATGGCGAGATCTTGCCCCTTCAGGAGTACCCGGCATCCATGCCGATGGCGGAGACCATCAAGCGCATTCACTTCCAGGGCATCATCACCGGCGGGTTGGCGGCCCTCCCAGATGGAGGATGGGTCTTTGTCGACCCGCGCAGCTACTCCGTGTATGTCTTTGATAACCGCGACCGTCTCACCAAGGCGTGGCGCGGCACGAATCCCCGTTTTCGTGCACCGAACTGGGCGGCCTCGCCAGCGGTTCACGACCCCTCCGGGCGCGAGGCCTACTCGCGCTGGCAGCTTTCGCAGTCGCTCGTCAAGCGCCCGGTGGTGCTCGGAGACGACCTCCTGGCATTTGTTGTCGGACTTCCCGACGGCACACTCAAGCAACGGCACGAGCTCGACATCTATCGGTTGAGCGGTGAGCCGGTGGCGATCGGTTTGCCGATTCCGGGCGTCACGGCCGGTCGCCTTGTGACCGCGGACGCCGACAACCGTCGCCTCGTTCTGGTGGGTCAGAAGACCTGGGAACCCTCGGCTCCAACCACCGTCTGGCAAGTTGAATTGCCGGAGATGGAAGGCTTGAGTCAACCATGAGACGAATCACGCTCGTCGTCTTGGCAGTGCTGGCGCTGGGTGCAGGCGTTGCAGGGGCCGGGCAGACGGTGATCGCTCAGGATGGTGGGGTGGTCGATAATGCCCTCATCGCGCAGGCCGGCGATCATTCAACCTGGGTCCGCGTCGGTCTCGGCGCACCTCTCGAGGCCAAAGTTGATGAGGAGGGAAACCTCCATCTGCCGAGCCTCGCGGTCGCCAGCTATGCAATCCTGGATGCCGTCACCGGAGACGAGGTTACCGCCGGTTCATTGCAATGGCAGGTACCTGGAGCCCCGACCGATCTCGCGTCCGGATCGTGGAGGGCGATCGATGGGCACCTCGACCTTCCGTGCCGCGGCAATGAGCGGGTCATCGTTTCCGCTCCCGGCTATGC
The DNA here is from genome assembly GCA_029938595.1 of Thermoanaerobaculales bacterium. Classification (GTDB taxonomy): domain Bacteria; phylum Acidobacteriota; class Thermoanaerobaculia; order Thermoanaerobaculales; family Sulfomarinibacteraceae; genus Sulfomarinibacter. The sequence continues at coordinate 3,590 of JAOZUP010000322.1, forward strand.
TCCTACCGCTGAGCAGATCACCGTAGATGGACGCCGCCACACGTTGCTCCTGCAGCCGCAGGGAGAACTGACCGTCGAGCTCCAACCCCCGCTCGAAGCGCGTATGTGGTTGGCCCGTGAGGAGCGCATCAACGTCACGAATTTTTTCTTCAGCATGGCCGAAAAGCACCACGTCGGTGCCGACGGGTTGCTCGAGATCAAGAACCTGGATCTGAATACCCCCTATGTGGGCGTTGTTCTCGCACAGGGAAAGGTTCCGTTGCAGATTTACTCCCAAAAACTCCCCCAACACCTCGAGTTGCAGCTCGATGACGGGCTCGCGGTCAGCGGCCTGGTTCGTGACGAGGAGGGCAACCCCCTCGCCGGGGCGCGGGTCGAGGTCCTGGGTGAGATAGCCGAGATCGATGGATTTCGTTACACCCAGGCCGGAGCAACGTCCGACGAAGGTTCATTTCGACTGACTGGGCTCCTCCCAGGCACCATCCGGGTTCGTGCCTGCGCCGCCGGCCGCGCCTGTGCCGAGGTGGAGGTCGAGGTTCATGCGGAAGCGGTTTTCGAACCTGTGGTCCTCGATCTCGCACCGGGCCGCGACATCATGCTGGTGGTGCAGAACCAGGTCGGCGACCGTATCGCCAAGGCGTTGGTTTACTTCAACGACCGCACCCATTACACCGACGACAAGGGCCGGCTCAGCCTCCAGGGGATAACCAGCAGGGAGACAATCCCGGTCAAAATCTTCGGCCCGGGCTTCGGCATGTGGGAAGGCAGTTTCACCGCCGACCGCGAGCGAGTCGTGGTCACCGTTCCCGGCGGAGCGATCATCGAACAGCAGGTTTTGTCGGCTCGCCGATTCTCCGAAACCGAGGTGATGGTGCGCTGGCAGGCCTACCAGAGCAACGGACGTGAAGCCAAATCGGGGAAGGGCGACTGGGACACAGAAAGCGGCATCGCCCGCGCTTCCGGCCTGGAGGCCGGTACCTATGCGCTCAAGGTTCGGCTTCCCGGATCGGCAACCCTTGTCAGTGAGCGGATCGATGTGGCCGTCGGTGAGGAGGTCGTGCTCACGCCGGTGGTACCCGACAGGGGTCTCGCCATTTCGGGTCGCGTCCTCGACGCCGACACCCTGCAGCCGATTCCCGGCGCACGGGTGAGCTGCGAACCGGGGTCGCCTTCGATCTTCCGTGCGCCGCACGATGTCGAGGACGTGCCCGGCGTCTCGACCGATGTTGACGGGGTCTTCCTCCTCGAGGGGCTCGACACCGGCACCTGCCGCGCCATCGTCCTCGC
>JAOZUP010000323.1 GCA_029938595.1 Thermoanaerobaculales bacterium
ATGTCGCGATTGAGCTTTGCGATGTCCCTCGCTCGGAAGGCGCGAAGACCGGTGAAGAGGTTCTGGCGAAGATCGATGCTCGCCGTCCAGTCCTGCCGCGGACGAATGACAAAACTTTCGCCGGGCGACAGCTCGATCGAGAGATCGTCGTCGTAGAAAGTGTAGGAACCGTTGGCGTCGAGCTTTGGCAGCAAAATCGATTTTGCGAGCGTAACATCGGCCTGTGCCCGTCGAATCTCACTATCCGCGATCTGCACCATCTCGTGGGTCTCGATGGCCTGCAGGACGAACTCCTTGAGGGTAGCGTCCTGAAGTTCCTGTGCCTCCACCACCATCGGCAAAGCGGCAAGACCCACGGCAACCAGTACGCAACATATTTCAGAATTTATCCAACGCATGGGCGCCCTCCTGTGGGCAACTGAAACGGCGATGTTCGGGGTGAAGTTCCGATTGTCATGATGACTCCGTAGTGAGGCTTTCATAGAGCAGGCGGCCAAAGGCCTCGGTGATGCGGTGGGGGTCGATCGAGCGATCGAAAGAGAGCTGGATGCCGAGGCCATCGACTGTGGCCACGACCACAGCCGCCAGCGCATCCGCATCGACCGAGGTCTTGAATCCGCCTCGGTCTTGCTCTTCGCGGATGAAGTCCGACACCAGATTCCTGAAGAGTGAGTAGCTGGCGACGACAGCGCGGCGGTAGGTCTCCTCGAAGTCCTTGCCCCTCGAAGCGGCCCAGAAGTCGAGGATCACCGGCTGCAGATCTACCTGTTCCGAGATCACCTCGGCACCAAGGTGCAACAGGTTAAGGAGTTGCTCCTCGGATGACCCTCCTGCGGCGAGGGCACCATTCATGCGAGACGAGATGTCGGCGTTGATTGACTCAAAGACCGCGAAGAGTAGCTCTTCCTTGGATGAGAAGTACTCGTAGACCGTCCCTTTGCCGACCCCGGCACGCTCCGCTATATCGGCGACCCGGGTCGAGGCGTAGCCCCTTTCAGCAAAGACAGCGGTCGCCGCCGTCACAAGGCGGAGGCGCTTGTCGCCGCGGGTTGTCACAGTCGAAATCACGTCTCACTCCCAATACTGACTGACCGGTCGGTCAGTTGAGCCGGTAAGATATGCCGGGGTGCGGCAGTTGTCAAGGGCGTTGAACGTTAGAACGTTAAACGTTGGAGATCGGGAACAACTCGGTAACAATCGGCGTATTCTGAGACAGGGGCGTGATCGCGCCGAAGGAGGATCGCATGGCTCAGACATCAAAAGGGACGGTGGCCGGCGTGCTTGACATCATCGCGGGAATCTCGGGGCTCGTGGGTGGTATCCCACTGCTCGTGATCGCGATTGTCGGCAGCGGTGTGTTGGGGACTCTTCCCAATCCCGAGATTCGTCCGCTGGCGATTCTCCCGCTGGCCATCTTCCTGCCGCTGGCCCTGCTCTGCTTTCTCTCGGGCGTGATCGCGATCGTGGGTGGCATCGCTGCTTTCAACCGCCGAAGGTGGGGATTGGCCGTGGCGGGCTCGATCGCAGCGGTCTTCGGTTTCTTCCCGGTCGGCATCGCGGCGGTGATCTTCACCATCCTCGCCGAGCCCGAGTTCCGCACTTCCGCCTGACGAGGCCGATATGTCCACGACTACGTCAAAGGTCCTGACAGGGTGTGGAATCGGCTGCCTTCTGGCGATCGTTTTGATCGTCGGATTCGGATGGATGGGTTACCGGTGGGCACGGCTGGCTGCGGATGCCGTGGAGTCTGTGGGACAGACCGAAGCCCGGCTCGAGGAAAGGTTCGGCCCGGTCCGCGGTTTCCGACCGCCCGTCGATGGCCGGATCCCGGCCGATCGCCTGGAGGCATTCCTCATGGTCCGCGAATCCCTCACGGCTCAAAGGACCGAGTTGGAAGAGGCAATTGCCGGGCTCACACCAGGCGAAGGCGAAAGCGGCATGACCGGCGGGCTGCGGGCCGCCAGAGCTGGGGCGCAGATGGCACCGCGTGCCCTCGGTTTTTCCCGTGCCCGCAACGAATCCATGCTCTCGGCCGACATGGGTTTCGGTGAGTACACGTGGATATACTGGCTCACCTACGATGCCTGGCTCGGAAATCCCGCCGATGCGTCCACGTTGCACGACGTCATGGCTGAACGCTCCACATCCGACGGCTCGATCCAATTTCATTTCGGAGGAGGCATGGAGCCCGAACGCATTGCCTGGCGGCTGCGCCGTGACGTTACGGCAATGCTCCGCAATCTCGATGAAGATCTCGCCGCCGATAGCGATCTCAGCGGGCTGAAAGAGCTGGTGAAAGCGGAGCTCCAGGAGCTCGAGGCCGACCCCGCGAGAATCCCCTGGGAAGACGGCCTGCCGGAGGAGTTTGCGGTCGGGCTCGAGCCCTACCGGACGCGGCTCGAAGCGACCTACTCGCCCGCAACCAATCCCTTCGAGCTGCTGGAGCTCGATTGAGGACCGTTCACTACGAGGCCCCAAGTTAGGAGGTGAGGAGGTGAGGGGTGAGGTCCACCCTAACCACCTAACCCCCTAACCTCCTCACCCCTGACAAAACTCTCGCCTCTTGACCCTTTGGGCCCGCGGGCGCGGTAGAATCTGACTCGGGGTTTTGCTGATGGTTGAATCCGAAGGGCGCATACACCTCAACCCGGATATCGCCAGGGTCGTCTGTTCGGTCACCGGTTCCGAGACCGAGGCCAAGCAGTTCAGCCGGCCGCTCGGCCTGTGTGGCTGCTGCCCCCCTCCGGGCAAACCGCTGGTGGTCGTCTACGAGCTGGACACAATCCGCGAGCGGCTGGGGGACACGGGCTGGGGGACGGATCCTGGTATCTGGCGCTACGGCGCGCTGCTCCCGGTGCTGGGACTGCCCCCGTCATATGCCCCCGATGTCGGGCTGACGCAGGCGGTCCGGAGCGAGTCGCTCACCCGAGAGAACGGCGTCGATCTCTATCTGAAGAATGAGGGCTCCAATCCTACAGGGAGCTTCAAGGACCGCGGGCTGGCGGTCGGGATAGCGCTCGGTGTCGCGTGCGGCGCGAAGCGCTTCTGTCTTCCAACGCAGGGTAACGCGGGGGTGGCGGCAGCCCTGTTCTCGACTCGCCTCAGCCTTCCGGGATGCCTGGTATATATGCCGGAGAACTACAGGGGCGGCCTCTACCATCGTGAGGCGGAGCTCTTCGGTGCCGAGGTGCGGTTCGCCGGCGCCAATATCGCGGCCGCAGGAAAGGTCATGAGGGAAGCCCATGCGGACGAGCTCGCGAGCGGCCAGTTGGTCGACATGTCGACCTTCTTCGAGCCCGGTCGCCTGGAGGGAAAAAAGACCATGGGCTTCGAGATCGTCGAGGACTTCGGACCGGGGAAGCTGCCCGATTGGATCATCTACCCGACCGGTGGCGGCACGGGTCTGGTGGGCATCTGGAAGGCCTTCCAGGAGCTCATCGCCCTCGGACGGCTCGATCCCACCGAGCACAGCCTTCCACGTATGGTGGCGGTGCAGTCCGAGAACTGCGCGCCGGTGATCGAGGCGTTTCACCGCGGCCTCGACCACGTGGAGCCGGTGGAGTCGGAGGGCACTGTCGCCGACGGGCTCGACGTGCCCGGGGCGATCATGGGCCATGGCATCCTGGCAACTATCCGCGAGTCGGGCGGCACCGCGGTGGCGGTATCTGAGGTAGCGATCATCGATGCATTTCGCGTTCTCGGCAGGAACGGGATTGCGGCCAGCTACGAAGGGGCGGCGACCTTGGCGGCGTTGCGCAAACTACGCGCGGACGGGCTCGTTGCCGTCGGTAGCCGGGTGCTTCTGCTGCTGACCGCAAATCACTTCGTGTCGCTGGGGCGGGAATCGACCTAGCCCATTCTTCTCACTTGCCGCTGAGCTTGCAGCCCGCCGAGCGGTTCTTTTCGAGATAGCGTTGGTGGTAGTCCTCGGCCCGCCAAAAGGTGGGTACGGGCTCGATGACGGTGACGATGGGGCGGTTAAAGGTGCTGCTGGCTTCGAGCTCTTTCTTTTTGGTTTGGGCCGCAGCCTCCTGCTCCGGTGTGTGGAAAAAGACCACCGACCGGTACTGGTCGCCCACATCGGGGCCCTGGCGGTTGAACTGGGTGGGGTCGTGGAGGCTCCAGAACGTGTCGAGGAGCTCGTCATAGGAGACCCTCGCTGGGTCGTACTCCACCTGCACCACCTCGGCATGTCCCGTGCCGTGCGAACAGATCTCGCGGTAGGTGGGGTGATCGGTGTGACCACCGGCATAGCCGACCGCGGCGTCGGTCACTCCTTCGATCCTCCGAAACGCCGCCTCCACTCCCCAGAAGCACCCTGCCCCGAATGTCGCAATCGCCATGCCACGATCCTCCCAATGGCACAACGATCAGCAACGGCAGTCTGTTCCAATCCTCAGCCCATCTCCGGCTCCGTGCCCGCCCGCCGTCCGCGGTCTGCGCCCGCGGCCACGCGTTCTCGGCCGAGGTCTCCTCCGAGAGCAAGCTCTCGTCGGAACCATCGGTCTCCAACGCTGCGCGCCTTCAGCGCGCCGGCGGGCTGCGTTCGAGCAACGCCGCACCCACCACCCTGTATTGGATCGCGCCGATTCCGGACCTCTGGCCGCGTTTTCCTTCCTCCGCTCGATCGGGACGATCACGAGATCTGTCCCTCCTCGCTCCAGTCGGAAAAACGCACCCAGAAGCCCAATCTCGGCGCGATCGCGAAACCTCCGCTTCGCTGCGGTTTCGCGGGGCCCGGTTCAGTCCTTCAACTTCCGAGGTCGGCGCGGCGGCTTCGCCGCCCCTGCCGCTGCTGCTACGGACCTCTGCTACGGCCCGCGATACGCCGCAATCTGGCGGTCGCAAGCGACCACCAGCTCACGACGT
>JAOZUP010000324.1 GCA_029938595.1 Thermoanaerobaculales bacterium
GTGACATCTCGCGGCCCTCGCGACGAGGCCCTCCGCAACAGCGCCACGCCGACTGAGGGCTCCGAGAGGAAGGTGGAGGCAGAAGGTGTCCGCAACTCAAAACTCAAAACTAAGAACTCAAAACTTCTGGGGGCTGGGCGGGCGGAAAATTCGAAATCCGAAATCCGAAATCCGAAATCCGAAATCGATCCGGGTTACCTACCGTGGGCCGGAGGCCTTGCGCGGATCTCATCGGTGACGGTTTCGTCGGGTCCGACCTCGGTTCCCCCCATGAGCACGGAGTGTTCGACCCGCGCTCCCCTCCGTACCCGCACGCCTTCGGCGAGGATCGACGCCTCGATCTCGGCGCCATCCTCGATGGTCACGTCGCGGCCCACGAAGCTTGCGACCAGTGATGCCGAGGAGTCGACGGATGCGGTGGGGTGGACGACGGTGTTCCCTGCCAGCCGTAGATTCATGACGGCGAGGTAGTCCTCGGGCGTTCCCACCTCCCGCCAGTGACCCGCGACCACGACCCCGCCGAGCCGGTGTGTCTCCCGTGCCGGTTTCCAGAGAAATTGTGGAATGTCTCCGGGTGTCGTGGGCAGGCTCTCGACGGCTGCCCGGGAAACCGCCATTACGCCCGGATAAAGAAAGGGAGCTTCCGACGGGTCGGGGCGGCCGGGAGCGTGAATGCCCGCGACCCGGCCGTCAGCGTCGAGGACCACCCGCGACCATCGGTCCGGGTCGAGGTGAGGTAAGAGGGCGAGAGTCACCGAATTCTCCGTGCCGAGATGACGTTCGATCAGAGCGTCGAGATGGAGACTAACGACGCTGTCCCCGTTCAAAACGAGCACCGGGCCGTCCTGTCCAAGCAACCCTCGCTCGCGAGCCAGCGCGAGACCACCGGCGGTTCCCATCAACTCGGCTTCGGGAGAAAGCACGATCTCGATGCCGTCGATAACGACCTCGGCCACCGCCTCGGCCATTTTCTCGGCAAGGTGCCAGGTGTTGACCACGATGCGATCCACCCCGGTGTGCGCGGCGAGACGCATGGACGATGCGATCACCGGCCCATCCGGCAAAGCCAGAGCGGGCTTGGGAACAATCGAGGATAGGGGCTGCATTCTTTCACCACGGCCGGCGGCAAGAACCATCGCAACCTGAAATTTTCGCCGGATCATTTCGAGAACACCATGTCGACCGGGAGGTTCATTTCCTGACGGTGCGACCGGTGCTCGCGCCACAAGCTGAGGTACGAGCCCCTTACGGCGGTTGACAGGTCGAGCCCCAACCATCGAACCGCGGCTGGCAGCCGCTCCCACGGCCCCTCGACCTCGACGAAGTCGCCCATGGGAGTGTGGTCGAGAACCACCGAGATCTCGTCGACTAGCCACATCTCACGGTCCTTCTCGTAGCGTGCGACAACCCGCAGACCGAGCTGATTGAGTATTTCCAGCATCTTTTCCGTGTCCTCGATTTCGACCTCGTGCTCGGGTCGCTCCTTGATCGGGCCGCGGTAGACGGCGGGTCCTTTGAAGGTCAGAATATGGTGACGGCCGTAGCGCCGGAGCCGGAGAACGGTCCCGGCACCCTGCAAACGACCATCGTCGGTGTCCAACAACAGATTGACCTCCCGGGCTTGGGGGTGTACGGCTGTCGCGCACAGTCGAGCCAGGGCTTCCCGAACTGCATCGAGATCCACTGCCGGGATCTTTATCTCCGTCTCAACGCCTACTCTACTCATCCGGAGATTCCTCGAGAGATCGGCGGATCGATACCCGTTACCGGGTCCCGGGCGCGGAATCTGGGACGGGACGAGCATCTGTCGGGTGAGATCATTGGGAGAGCTTACCCATTCCGTGGGTCCCAACCAAATCCATCCTCCCATGAGGTTGAGTGTTGGAGATCTGGGAAGTGCCCTGGACCGTGTACGATGACCCCATGAGGCATATTGTCTGGGGCACTGCGGGTCACATCGATCACGGGAAAACGAGTCTGATCAAGGCTCTCACGGGAACCGACTGCGATCGACTGCCCGAGGAGCGCGCACGCGGAATCACCATCGATCTCGGTTTCGCCCAGCTTTCAGACGACGACCTACAACTGCACTTTGTTGACGTGCCCGGGCATGAGCGCCTGGTCCACACGATGATTGCCGGCGCGTCGGGCATCGATCTTGCCCTCCTCGTGGTCGCCGCCGATGAGGGCGTCATGCCGCAAACCCGTGAACATCTCGAAGTGATTCGGTTAATGGGGGTGCCCGGAGGTGCGGTCGCGCTGACCAAAGTCGATCTCGTTGATGACGAGCTTGTCGAACTCGTCGCCGAAGAGGTTCGTGATTTTCTCGCACCGACGACTTTCTCCAATGCGCCGGTGGTACCGGTGTCGGTGAAGGCGGGAACGGGAATTGCCGAGCTACGGAACGCGCTGTTGGCGCAGGCTCAGACGGTGGGCCCGCGCCAGATCGAGGGGCGCCCGTTCCGGGAGCCGGTTGATCGTGTGTTCAGTCTCACCGGTGCAGGCACCGTCATCACCGGGACCTCCCAATGGGGAGTGCTTGAGGTCGGTTCGGAGGTTACGATCTACCCCCACGGCACTGGTGCGCGGGTGCGCCGCCTCCACGTGCACGGCGCCGAGCGGCAAAAGGTGGAGGCCGGAGAGCGAGTGGCGATTAACCTGGTGGGGTTGGCGCGCGAGGCGCTCGCTCGCGGCGATCAGGTGCTCACTCCGGGCCCATGGAGTCCCACGCGGCTGGTAACGGTTGATCTCGAACTCCTCTCGTCTGCACCGGGTCCGCTGGATGAGGGAGACGAGATCGAGGTCCACGCGTTGGCAGCGCGGGTCTCGGCCCGCATTGATCGCCTTGCCGTCCGGCCACTGAGTCCCGGCACGCGCGCCGTAGCTCAGATTTCCCTCCGTGAGCCGATGCTCCTTTTCCCGGGCGATCGCCTCGTACTTCGGCGGCCATCTCCGGTCAATACATTCTCCGGCGGCACGGTGCTCGATGCCCAATTACGGCGTTGGCGTCGACGTGACAGTGCAGAGCTCGGCCGGCTCCCGGATGTCCGACGGAGCGACTGGCCGAAGCTGCTGGCGAGCTGGATAGAACGTGAGGGGCTTGCCGGGCTGTCTCTGCCCGCGATTTCAGGGCGATTGGGCGTCTTCGACGGTACGGTGGAAGCACCCATCGGTCGTCTTCTCGACGACGGAACTGTCAAGGCTTTAGCGACCCAGCCCCCAACTTTCGTGGCCTCGTCCGTCCTCGACGAGCTGGCGCGGAATGCGGCCGGGGAGTTGCAACGGCGGTTCGCGGGCGAGGAGGTGTCGGCGGGTATACCGGCCCGGGATTTTGCCGGGAAGTTGCTGCCTCAGTCGGCCCTGGCGCTTGCTGATGTCTACCTCGAGGAGCTCCGTAGCTGCGGGGTTCTCGAGCTGACCGAGGGCCGGGTCGTACCGCCGGGGTCCGACGACCACATGACGAGAGCTGGGAAGGAGCTGACCCGAAAGGTCGAGGCCCTGTACCAGCAGGATGGATTCGACGCTTCGTCGCCCGCGGACGCTGCCGGGCGGCTGCAGGCGAAACCCGCAGCCATCGAGAGTATCTGTCGGTATCTTCTACAGCGCCGCCGACTCGTCCGGCTCGATGGAAAGTACCTGATTCACCGCACCGTGCTCGACGAGATGGCGCAGCGGGTTCACGACTGGGAGGTTGATGACTTTGGGGTCGGCGACTTCAAGGAGAGGTTTGGCCTCACCCGCAAACTCGCCATTCCCGCTCTCGAGTGGCTCGACTCAGAACGGGTGACCGTACGGCAAGGAAACCGGCGGAAGATCATCCGACGGAAGGGTTGAATGCTGCCTTCGCAATGCGCTCCGGTGAGATATTTGCGTTTACTGCTCGTCGGGGTGGAACTCGCGGTCTCTGACGACTCGGACAGTGGTCGAGTTGAGCCCGGAGAGTTTTATTTGTACCCGTGCCGAGTAGACCAACCAGGTAGCCTTCGCGACGCCGTTGACGGTAGCCGGCTGCACCCGCCAGGTGGCGAGGAAAGCTGATACCCATGGGTTGAGACCGTCGAAAAGATCTAGCGGTACATAGCGATCGCAACGTCCTTCCACGGTGATATGAACCAGCGCCCGCAAGTGGATCTCGTCGTCGCGGCCAGGTGCGCGGACCCGAATGCGACGCGGCGAAGCAAGATTGGTGAGCTGGTCGTGGGGAGTGGCCGTGAGGTTGCGCAGGTTGCCGGGTGGTCTCATCGCGATTGGCCTGCTTGGAATTGGAGGAAATTCAGGGTCTGGCATCTCCAGGACCTGATCCACCACCACTGCCTCCTTGACCTTACCCTCCATGACGATTTCCAATACGACCCACGAGGATTGGGGAACATTTCCGGCGGTGGCGGCGTCGAAGCGACTGCCGGTGAGCTCCTCAACCAAGGAAGATGTGAGGCCGGGCATCGGTAGGTCCAGGGGGACGGCTCCCAGGCACTCGCCCTTGGCATCGATAAATGCTGCGACCGACGCGATTCCGCTTACATTGACCTTGCGCGGCGCCGTCGATCCGAGCACGACCGGCGGCACGTCGACGTTGGTAGTGAACGGGTTGATGGACTCCAGTTCGACCATCGGTATCGGGAGCGGGATTTCGACCTCCAGCCGCTGCTGCCAGGCCCTGCTCGACGCACTCTGAGCGGTGGCGGCCGTTGCCGCAAGCGACACCGCCACGACAATGATTATGATCCGTTTCACAGACGGAATCGTACCACGTACGCTGTCGAGCCTGATCTTTTCTCAACAGCCAGCGTTCCTCACCAGGTTTAGCCCACTCTTCTCACCGGGTTTCGTAGCGAGGGCGGCGAAGGGTAGTCAGATGTTGGGTTT
>JAOZUP010000325.1 GCA_029938595.1 Thermoanaerobaculales bacterium
TCGATGGCTCCGCCGCCCGGTTTGCCGCCCTCGTGGACGACCCCCCAGGCGCTGATTGCCTCGCGTTCAACATCGGACAGCAACGGGTAATCGAGACCGAGCCCGCTCGCGAGACGCGCCGACTCCTCGATGGTGTCGACCGAAACCGCGATGACCGCGGCGCCGGCGGCATAGATTTCAGAAAGACGTGACTGCAGGCCCTGCAGTTCTGATCTGCAGAATGGTCACCAGAAGCCGCGGTAGAAGACCACCAACACCCGTTCGCCTCTGAGATCATCCAGCGAGACCATCCGGCCCGTCTGGTCAGGGAGCTCGAGTGGCGGCGCCGCAGCCCCTACCGCAACCGCGTTGTCCTGCGGCGGCAGCTGGCTGGAAAGCACAAAGACATAGGCGCACAACAGCGACGCGAAAAAGGCGGCCGCCCCGAACCCGATCCAGCTCTTCCAGTTGCGTCGTCGGAGGAGGCCCCATGCTGCGATCGCAGCCCCTCCGATCACCAGCACCAGGTTGACGATCGCGCTGTCCCTGAGGTCCGGGAAACGCACCGCTACCGTGAAGTAGGTGACGAGGCCGGTCAGCGCAACGAGCGGACCAATCCAGGCGGCGTGGTTGGGCTTTCTTCGTGATGTGTTCATGCGTCGGTCAACATACCGGCATGACATCTTCATTCCGAAAAACCTCGACTGAAGGGATGCACCGATGAGAAAAGGATGACAGCCATGGGGGTTCTGCAAAAGGCTCAGCTTTCAGCTCCGGTCCTGGCTGGCGTCAAGGGCGAAGGAGAAAAAAAGACCCCGCCCGTCGCCTGCGATGAGCGATGAGCGATGAGCTAATACCTAATGGCTAACTGCTAATACCTTCTGCCCTCGAGCGTCCTCTACTGTGGGATGATTCTCCTCAAAGCGGAGGTGGAGTGGAAGAGAAGACCACAGGCTGCTTGAAACAGACGGCGATTGGCTGCGGCGTGCTGATCGTCATCGTCGTCGCTCTTCTGCTGATGATGGCGGTGAAGATGATGGGCCCGTTCAACCGAGCGGTCGACAACCGTCACGCCATTGAGGAGCGCTTCGGCCAACAGGAGGCGTACGTCCCACCCGCATCCGGAGCGCCGTCCACCGATCGCATCGAGGTTTTTCTCAAAGTGCGCCGGACGCTCCGCGAGCTGTGTGCGGTCCTGTCGGTTGTCGATCGGCAGGTCCAGAAGATGGAGAGCTTTGACGATCAGGATGAGGTCGATCGGTTGGAGGTTCTGAAGCAGGCGTTTTCCACGACCAGGAGCATGATGGGAGTAGGGCCTGTCATCGGGCGCCTCTACGAGATCCGTAATCAAAGTCTCCTCGACGCCGGCATGGGCCTCGGCGAGTTCACCTACATCTTCACCGTGGCCTACCGTGACCAACTGCTCCATCCGCCGGAAGCTGATCAGCTCTTCGGTCCCACCCCTACCAACCGCCGAGTGCGAAAAGCGCTCCTGTCGATGCTGGAGAGCCAGCTCACTGTCTTGCGATCAGAAGGTGGCGGCGAAGCCGAGATCGCCGCCCTCGAGGCCGAGATCTCTGCCATGCAGGCCGACAGGAACCGCATCCCATGGCAGGACGAACTCCCGCCGGCCATCACCGAGGCCTTCGCGCCCTACAGGGCAGAGCTCGATGAGCTCTACTGCCCGGCGATGGCGCCGCTCGAGCTGATGATCAACAAAAAACGCGGACCAGCAGTCGAATCGCTCTAGCCCACCGAGCCGCGAAGCGGCGACAGATATTTAGCCTGGGGCGTGAGCCCCAGGATGTGGATGTTACAGAATTGCGGAGCCCTGAAGGGGCGACAGATCACGGCTGCGGCGTGAGCCGCAGCCATGATCTCCCGTTTTGTCTGTCGCCCCTCAGGGCTCTGGTCCAGGAATCCTTCTGGTACCTGGGGTTACTGACGGCCTTCGGCCGTCGTGACGCACCGTCGCCAGCGAGTGGCCGATGGCCGGCGATCCCCGGCGTCGGCCACGATTCGCTGCCGTCGGCGGGTTGACGCCCCAGGCTATTGATCTGTCGCTCCTTCGGAGCTTCGGCGTCGTTTTTTCCAGGACTAGTCCTGTGGCTCGAATCTGCCCGACTTCGAAAATATTGACCTCCGTCCGCTGGGTGACCGTGGCTCGACATCGATCACCGGTGGTCGGAAGATCTCTGCGCTTGTCGTACCTTCGTACGGTTCAATCTCCAGGGTCGGCATGCCGCCGGTGATCAGCAGCGTCCCGTCGGGGAGGCGGGATGCACTGTGCGCGAGCCGGGGCAGGGACATCGAGGCGACGGGCGTCCAGGTACCGGAGACGGGATCATACATCTCTGCCGTATCGATGACATTCGAGTAGCGGTCGAAGCCTCCCATGAGAAAGATACGACCAACGGAATCCAACCAAACCGCCGGCGCGAGCATGAAACCCGTCATCGGACTCGTCAACGACCAGGTTTCGGTGACCGGATCGAAGATCTCGGCCGCAAGCGAGATGAACCCTCCGGCAACGAGCACTCTGCCGTCACCAAGAGCGACCGCAACGTGGTACTCGCGGACGAAGGTGAGATCCGCAGTCCGGGTCCACATCGCTGAAACCGGATCAAATATCTGAACCGACTGGTTCCCGGTGACAAGCACTCGACCGTCCTCGAGAACGGTGAGACCGGGAAGGAGCGCAGCAGTGGTCAGTGTTCCAACATCCCTCCAGGTCTCGGTCTCGGGGTCGAAGACCTCGGCCTCGAGCACATCCTGGAGATTGCCTTGTTGATCCCAGAAGTGGCCGCCGGCCACCATCACCCGCCCGTCCGGCAGATTCGTCAGTGAGTGGAAGGTGCGATGGCGCCCCATCTGTCCGGTCACCTGCCAGCTGTCGGACAGGGGATCGTAGAGCTCGGTGTTGACCGGGTCGCCCGGGGTGCTGCCAACAACCAGGACACGACCGTCCTCGAGCAGAGCACCGGCTGCGAAGTAGAACGCGCCGTTGATTGGGCCGGTCTGGGTCCACCGTCTGCGGGCGGGGTCGTAGATCTCCGGAATTCCCTCCCCACCTACCACCAGAATCCGGCCGTCCGCAAGAACCACAGCAGCGTGCATCACCCTCTCGTTTCCCATCGAGGTACCCCGCCGCCACTGCCAGCAGCGCTCGTCGTCGCACACCAGGACCTCTCCCTGTCGCGCACACGAGGCGTCACCCAGAGCAGTCTGCAAGGTCCACTGGTAGCTTCCCGGCAGATCATACGTGTGGGTGTCGCTCTGATCGCTCGACGCGGCGCCGTCGCCAAAATGCCAGCCGAACGATGCCGAGCCCTGACAATTGGATGGCCCGGCCCCACCCTCGAACAGGGTTCTCTGTCCCCGCCATGTCGTTGCCGGCACGAATGCCTCACAGAACAGGGCGCAGCCCGACCCGAGATCTGCCCGGAAGTGCATCGCGTTCTGGCTTTCAGAGATCTCGTCGATCGTCAGGTTCGTCGACGCGCCGTCGTACCGATGAGAGCTCGGTTCGGTTTCACTGTGGAAGAGATCACCCCAGGTGTAGAAATCGCCGAAATCCGCGGGCAGGAGCTGTTCGATTTGTTCGAGGCCGTCTGCCTCCATCAACCGGATGAGCTTGTGATCGGTGTAGGAGTTGTCGTAACGGAACGTCCCGTGTTCCGAAAGACGTGCATCTATGTGCCAGACCAACAGGCCCCGCCCGGGATAATCCGAGTCGTTGTCGTCCAGCCCGCGGTACTGGACCATGAAGTACTCACCGTAGGGGTCAGTGTTCGGGTCACCATGCATCAGCAGCACCGCATCCGCCGTCCCCCCGGACGGTGAAAGCGAGATATCGTGCCGGCCCTGGTTTATGACCCGCGGCGACAGCCAACCCAGCAGGTACTTGCTGAAGCAGTTGTGGTCGCCCCAGTTGTTGTCCATCATGTCGAGGCCGCCAAGCCCACCCCCGGGTCCGATCAAGTCGTCATAGTCGTAGTAGTCGGGCAGCCCGAGCGCGTGGCCCGTTTCGTGAATCGCCACCCGGGCCGAGAACGGCCCGCCAACCTCCCACGCTTCCCATTGCCAGGAGTAGGAGCCCAACCGTTTCCCGTCGACAGTGTAATTACCGTTCTCGAAGTTTCGTTGATAGCCCCACCAGAACTCGGCCCACTCCTGGTGGGGTCCGGCCCAGAAGACCAGGAAGTAGTCGATGGCGCCGTCGCCATCGGAGTCGTACCTGGAGAAGTCGTGCCCCCGGCCGTCGATATGATCAATGGCCCTTCGGATCAGGTCCTCTCTTCCTGCCGTCGTCTCTTCGATGCGGTCGCGAGAGTGAGGGTAGGTGTACCAGGCAAAGGTCGTTCCATCGATGTCCAGCTGCCCGTAGGATGACCGCCGATAGTACTCGCGGAGGCTTTCGTAGGGGCGCTCGCTTGTCAGACCGGAACCGAAGAGGCGTCGATCGAAATCGGAGCGGGGGTTCTGACCTCCGTGATCTTCGAAGTCGATCAAGAGGGCGAAGACTCTCCGGTTGCCCGTCGAGGGAAGGACCTTGCTGATCTCTATGTTCTTCACAGCCTCGGCCCGCCCCACGAGGCGCTGCGCGAGCTCGGGCGCAACCCGGTGGTTATCGAGCTTCCGCGCCGCCACCGCCCGCTCGGCCAATGTCCCGTCACGCCGGTATCGTTCGATCTGCTCCTTCGTCGGCGGTTCCAGCGCCGACGATGTCGGAACCATAGCCCCCGTCACCACCAGCAACACCACTGCCCCGATTAACCGGCACCGCACCATGGCAACCTCCCCAGCCCGCATATCTCACCGGGTATCTACTGCGGACGGCGAATCGCGGCGTCCCGCCGTGCTTGTCGCAAATCGTGCTC
>JAOZUP010000326.1 GCA_029938595.1 Thermoanaerobaculales bacterium
CCGCGATCGCGCCGAGATTGGGCCTCTGGGTGCGTTTCTCCGACTGGAGCGAGGAAGGGATAGGCCGTCCGGCCATCCCGACCGAGCGGAGGGAGGAAAACGCGGCCAGAGGTCCGGAATCGGCGCGATCCAATACAGGGTGGGGGGTGCGGCCTTGCTCGAATGCAGCCCGCCGGCGCGCCGCAGGCGCGCAGCGTTGGAGGATGGCGGGACCGAGGAACACTTGTGTTCCGAGGGCACGCCATCCGAGAACGCGTGGCCGCGGTCGGAGACCGTGGACGGCGGGCGTCCAGACGCAACCTGTGGTCAATCGATCCTGTAGTTCGGCGCTTCCTTGGTGACGACTACGTCGTGGGCGTGCGACTCCTTGAGGCCGGCACCGGTTACGCGCACGAACCGCGCTTTCGTATGCAGCTCGGCAATCGCCGCGCAACCCGAAAGACCCATGCCCGCACGGACTCCACCTACCAGCTGGGTTAGCTGATCGGCCACCGGACCCTTGTAGGGAACCATGCCCTCGATGCCCTCGGGAACCAGCTTCGATCGCTCGTCGCTTTCCTGGAAGTAGCGGTCGCTCGATCCCTCGCGCTCCTTCATGGCGCCGATCGAGCCCATCCCCCGGTAGGCCTTGAAGGTCCGGCCCTGATACAGGATCTGCTCGCCCGGCGATTCCTCGACCCCGGCAAAGAGCGAGCCGATCATCACCACGTCGGCGCCAGCCGCAAGGGCTTTCGTGATGTCGCCTGAAAAGCGGATCCCGCCATCGGCGATCACGGGCACACCTTCTTCTCCTGCGGCCAGGGCGCAGGCCAGGATGGCTGTGATCTGGGGCATGCCGGCGCCTGTCACCACCCGCGTCGTACAGATCGAACCGGGCCCTATCCCGACCTTGAGGGCATCGGCACCGAGACCGATGAGATCGCGAGCCGCCTCCTCGGTGGCGATGTTGCCGACGATGAGGGGCGTATCCGGGAAATCGGCCTTAATACGGCCGGCCGCGTCCATCACACCGCGTGAGTGAGCGTGCGAGCTGTCGAGGCAGAGAACGTCCACCTGGCGGTCGATGAGAGCCGCGCAGCGTTCTAAGAGATTCTCGGTGACGCCGACCCCTGCGCCGACCCGCAGCCGCCCCAGCTCGTCCTTGCAGGCTTCCGGGTAATCGTGGGCCTTCTTGATGTCCTTGACCGTAATCAGCCCCTTGAGGTTTCCCTCGTCATCGACCACAAGCAACTTCTCGATGCGGTTCTTGTGAAGAAGGGCTTTAGCCTCCTCGAGGGTCGTGCCGACCGGCGCCGTGACCAGATTCTCCTTGGTCATGAAGTCCGTGATCGGGCGCTCGAACTCGGTGCAGAACCGGAGGTCGCGGTTGGTGAGAATTCCCTTGAGCTGGCCATGGGCGTCGATGACCGGCAGACCGGAGACCCGGTACCGAGCCATCACATCGAGGGCCTCGCGAACCAATTGCTCCGGGTGAACGGTGAGGGGGTCGACGATCATCCCCGACTCCGAGCGTTTGACCCTGTCCACCTCCTCAGCCTGGCGCTCGATGGACATGTTCTTGTGAATGATCCCGAGACCCCCATACTGCGCCATCGCGATGGCCATGTTGGCCTCGGTCACGGTGTCCATAGCGGCCGATATGACGGGCAGGTTGAGGGTGATGCCACCCCGGGTCAAGCTGGTCGTCACGTCGACATCGTTGGGGTGGACCTCCGACCGCCACGGGACCAGGAGAACGTCATCAAATGTCAGACCGACGGGGATCTCTTGATTCATTTCCTACCCTTTCGCCGCGGTCGCAGCACCGTGGCACCGCTTGTACTTCTTGCCCGACCCGCACGGGCAGGGATCGTTGCGCCCGACCTTCGGCTGGCTCCGACGGATGGTCGTCGGCCTGGCGTCGGGCGAAGCCACCGGTGTGTTGGCCGCGTGCTCCTGCTGGGCGTGGGAGGCGGCGAGCCCCTTCGCCTCGGGGTGCGACAGGGTCGTACGTACGCCGCGCCGAGTGAGCTGCATGTCCTCCACGGGCTCGGCGTGGAAGAGGAACTTGACCACGTGATCCTCAATCCGCTCCCACATGTCCTCGAAGAGGACGAAGGACTCGCGCTTGTACTCCACCAGCGGGTTTCGCTGGCCATACGCCCGCAGCCCAATGCCTTCACGAAGATGGTCCAGCGCCAGCAGGTGGTCCTTCCACTGACGGTCGACGGTGTCGAGGAGCAGGAACTTCTCGAGTCTGACAAGCTCCTCCTCGCCGAAATTCTCAGCCCGTGCTTTGTAGTGCGCGGCGGCTCCCTCTGAGAGCACGGTCTCGAGCTGCGGCCGGTTGATTGTTTCCCAGTCGACGCCGAGATCGGCCACCGTCAAACCAAAGTACGCCCTGAACTCCTTCTCCAATGCGTCGGTGTCCCAATCGCCCGGGTCGGCTTCCTCCGGGCAGTACTGGTGGATCAGGGATTCGATGATCTCATCCACTACACGGAGGATGTAATTGCGTCCCTCGACCCCTTCGAGGATTTGACGCCGCAGGCGGTACACGGCCTCACGCTGCTTGTTCATGACGTCGTCGTACTCGAGGAGGTGCTTGCGGATCTCGAAGTTGCGGCCCTCAACCTGGGTCTGCGCCCTTTCGATGGACTTCGAGACCATCTTGGACTCGATGGGTATGTCCTCCTCCATTCCCAGCCGATCCATGATCTTGCGCACCCAGTCGGAGGCGAAGATGCGCATCAGATCGTCCTCGAGCGAGAGGAAGAAGCGGGACGATCCCGGATCGCCCTGGCGGCCGCAACGGCCGCGCAGCTGATTGTCGATGCGGCGGGACTCGTGGCGCTCGGTGCCGAGGATGTGGAGCCCACCGGCGTCTAGGACCTTCTGCTTTTCCTCAACACAGCCCTTTTCGTACCGGGCCACCACTACCGCTTGCTCCTCCGGTTCGGCGGCCGGGTCGGCCTCGATCGCTGCAAGCCCTTCGGGGTTACCGCCGAGGACGATGTCGGTGCCACGCCCCGCCATGTTGGTGGCGATGGTCACCGCCCCCAGGCGGCCAGCCTGGGCGATGATGTCGGCCTCTCTCTCGTGGTACTTGGCGTTGAGGACAACGTGTTTGATCTTGCGCCTCTGTAGGAGCTTTGACAGCTTCTCGGAGTTCTCGATCGAGACCGTGCCCACCAACACCGGCTGCCCTTTCTGGTTGCACTCCTGGATCTCTTCGATCACCGCCCGGAATTTCTCCTTGCCAGTCTTGTAGACCACATCCGCGTGATCGGCTCGGATCATCGGTTGGTTGGTCGGGACCACCGACACGTCGAGGCCGTAAATCTTCTGGAACTCCTCGGCCTCGGTCTCGGCGGTTCCTGTCATCCCTGCGAGCTTGTCGTACATGCGGAAGTAGTTCTGCAGGGTGACCGTGGCCAGGGTCTGGTTCTCGGACTGGATCTTGACCTTCTCCTTGGCCTCGACTGCCTGGTGGAGGCCGTCCGACCAGCGGCGGCCGGACATCAAGCGGCCGGTGAACTCGTCAACGATGGTCACCTCGCCATCCTTGACGATGTACTCCTTGTCGCGGTGAAAGAGGGTGTGGGCGCGCAGCGCCTGGTTGACGGCGTGCAGGATTTCGATGTTGGAGGGGTCGTACAGATTGTCGACTGCGAGCAGCTTTTCGGCCCGCGCCATGCCCGGATCGGTGAGCGAGGCGGTCTGCCCCTTCTCGTCCACCAGGTAATCTCCCGTCGTCTCCTTGTTGCCGTGTTTGTCCTCGATCTCCTCGCCCTTGGTCAGCCGCGGGACGATGGTGTCGACCTTGTAGTAGAGGTCGACTGAAACCTCGGAGGGACCGGAGATAATGAGGGGCGTCCTCGCCTCGTCGACCAGGATCGAGTCAACCTCGTCGACGATCGCGTACACGTGCTCTCGTTGCACCATCCGTTCGAGATCGAACTTCATGTTGTCGCGCAGGTAGTCGAAGCCGAACTCGTTGTTGGTGCCATAGGTGACGTCGGCAGCATAGGCTTCCTTGCGCTCGAGATCGTTCATCTGGTTCTGGATGCAGCCGACGGAAAGTCCGAGGAATTCGTAAATCTGGCCCATCCACTCGGCATCGCGACGCGCGAGGTAATCGTTGACCGTCACCACATGAACGCCACGCCCGGCCAGCGCGTTGAGCGCCACCGGCAGGGTCGCCGCCAGAGTCTTGCCCTCCCCGGTGCGCATCTCCGCGATCCGTCCCTCGTGAAGCACCAGACCACCCATGAGCTGAACATCAAAATGACGCATACCCAGCGTCCGTCTGCTCGCCTCACGGACCAGGGCGAAGACCTCCTCGAACTCCGGGTCAAGGACGCCTTGCACCAACACGCTGCGTTCGCGGGCATCCTTTGGAAGGTCTTTCGTTGACGCCTGTACCCGTTCCCTAATGGCTGAAAAACGGCTGCGCAACTCGGCATCGTCAAGCGCCTCGATCTCAGCCTCCCGGGCGTTGATCGACTCGACGATCGGCTTCATGCGCTTGATGTCCTGCTCGTGTTTGGTGCCAAAGATGACACTGATGCCCTTTTCGAAAATATTCATCCACTCCACCTCGCGGGATTACAAAATGCCGGGGCGACCCCCGGCGCAATCGCTACCTCACGGCACCGACAAGTAGGTCGCCGCCGGTAAGGGGCAGACTAGAGGATAACGCGGGAGTTTTCAACGGCGGCACAATCGCGAATTAGGAATTAGGAATTAGGAATTAGGAATTTCGCCCGTCGCAATGGACTTCGGATTTCGAATTTCGAATTTCGAATTTGCCGTCCCCCAGCTCGCATCCTCCGCCGGGAACCCACAGTCGGCGTGGCGCTGTTGCGGAGGGCCTCGT
>JAOZUP010000327.1 GCA_029938595.1 Thermoanaerobaculales bacterium
GTTCTCGCCCGCGTCGAGGCGGCCGCGTTTGAGTTGGCGCGCAACGTCGACGGACAGTCGCCCGACGGCACGCCGTCGGTGCTGAAACACATCTCCACCACGGTGGGTCAGCACCCCAGTGCCCGTGGCCACGGTCCTACCGCCTCTAACACGAGCACCTCCGGGGATGCTTCCCACCTCGGCGAGGTCAACGTCGAGCTGCTCGGCAGTGAGGAGCGCACGGTCGGCTCGGTGGTTTTGGCCAACCGCTGGCGCGAGCTGGTGGGAGAGGTGGGGGGAGTGGTTTCCCTCTCATTTTCGGCCTCGAGCTTCACAGCCGGAGATGCGCTGAGCGTGCAGCTCGCCCACCGCGACTTTGAGACCCTCCTCGAGGCGGTCGACCAACTGGAATCGATCGTCGCCGAGTACCCCGGGGTGGGCGACATTGCCAACTCCTTCCTGCCCGGTAAGAAGGAGCTCAAGCTGGGGCTCACCAACGAGGGCCGCAGCCTCGGCCTCAACCTCGCCGACCTCGCCCGCCAGGTTCGGCAGGGCTTCTACGGCGA
The DNA here is from genome assembly GCA_029938595.1 of Thermoanaerobaculales bacterium. Classification (GTDB taxonomy): domain Bacteria; phylum Acidobacteriota; class Thermoanaerobaculia; order Thermoanaerobaculales; family Sulfomarinibacteraceae; genus Sulfomarinibacter. The sequence continues at coordinate 546 of JAOZUP010000327.1, forward strand.
GGAGGTTCAGCGGATCCAGCGCGGCCGCGACGACATCCGGGTGATGGTTCGTTACCCCGCGAACGAGAGGCGCAGCCTCGGTGACATCGAGGCGATGCGGATCCGTCTTCCCGACGGCTCGGAGGTCCCGTTCACCACGGTGGCGACGGTGGAGGAGGGCAGGGGATACGCGACCATCAACCGCACCGACCGCCGGCGGGTTGTTACCATTACCGCCGACGTCGACGACACGGCGGCGAACGCCAACGAGATCAACATGGATCTGCGGAGCTCGGTCCTGCCGAGGATGGTGCACGATTTCCCTGGCCTGACCTACGACTTCGAGGGCGAGCAGCGCGCGCAGAAGGAGTCGCTGGGGAGTCTGAAGCTCAACTTCGTGATTGCCCAGCTCGGGATCTTCGCCCTGCTCGCGATCCCCTTCCGCAGCTACAGCCAACCGCTGATCGTGATGTCCGCCATTCCATTCGGCCTGGTCGGCGGCGTCTTTGGCCACATCATCATGGGGCTGGGTCTGTCCATGCTGTCGCTCTTTGGGATGGTGGCGCTGACCGGGGTCGTGGTCAACGATTCGCTGATCATGATCGACCTCATAAATCGTGAACGGGCTGCGGGGATCTCTGTGGACCAGGCCATCCGTGACTCGGGCGCCCGTCGCTTCAGGCCGATCCTGCTCACAACTCTGACCACCTTCCTGGGATTGTCGCCGATGATCTTCGAAACCAGCATGCAGGCGCAGTTCCTGATCCCGATGGCGGTCAGCCTCGGCTTCGGGGTGCTCTTCGCAACCGCAATCACCTTGATTCTGGTGCCGACGGAGTACCGGATTCTGGAGGACCTCAAGGGGTGGTTCAGTGGCACGGAAGAGGACGTCCGAGTCAGCCGGCAGGTGAAAGAGGCAAGTTGAGAATTCGGAATTCGGAATTAGGAATTAGGAATTAGGAATGCCGCCCAACCTCCCCCTGCTTGGAGGTTGTTGGGGCTCCGAAGCACCTTCCGAAACGGCCGATCGGCGGAGGTGCGATTGCAACCGGAGCACCGATTCGACGTTATAGTCCATGGATGTAACGAAGTTTCGGGAGGTCCGGTGCGAACGGCCAACTACAGGAAGATGATTGTGATGGCGATCGCGGTGGCATTCGCTGTGGTGGCGAACGCGGGCGGGGACCTGGAGATTCTCACCTGGCCGCCGGGGTTGGCGGCCGGAGAGGTGGAGATTGAGGTCGATCTCGGCGCGAGCGGCCGGCCGGCTGAGCTCTTTCTCGATGGTGAGATGGTGTGCACCGTGACCGCGGCGGACCCTCGGTGCACGGTCGATCTCGGCCGTGACCTTCATGTCCACCTGCTGGAGCTCATCCGAGGCACCACGGGTGGCCCCGTGGAGCGCGCTGATCGGTGGGTCAATAGGCCGGGTGCGGAGGCCGGGCTCACGATTCAGCTTGCCGCGCGTCCCGTCGGTAGTACATGTGGCGGCCGTGTCAGGTGGACCGACCCGCGACGGGGCGACCCCGTGAGGATTGAGATATTTGCAGCCGGACAGCGCCTGGCGGTCTCAGCAGATGGCCACACCTTCGGCTATCCGTGTGCGGACCCCGGCGAGACCCGGGTGGTGGCGGTGTCGGCGGTCTTCCCCGACGGCCGGCGCGCCGAGGCCGTGGTCGAAACCGACGCTTCCGGCCATATCGCAGCACAGCCGCCGTCGCCGGTCGCTGTGGAAGCGACGTCGCGGGCTCTCGATCCCTGCGGCGCCGTCGAGGCCATGGTGCCCGGTGTCCGACGAGCTGAGCATGAGGGGTTCGAGATCGTCTTCGTTCTTGATCCGAGCGCCGATTACGGAGCTCTTGCCGGCCTCGGATCGAGTGGGTCCGGAACGGCGAACGCCCCACTCAATCCACAACAACCGTGGGAGACGGCAAGCGAGAGCGTCATTAACGCCGACGGCCTTTGGTATGTGATCCCGAATCGTTCTATGGAGCGCGTCAACGGGTTCTCCCAGGGGCGGGAATCCTGGCTCGGCGGGTTCTTCGCCCGAGGGGCCGAGGCTCCTGAAGGCCGTCCATTCCTCGCCGATGGGGTGGGGGCCGCCGGGCTGATGGCAGGCGCCGGCCCGAACCGGCGGGCTGTGGTATTGGTGCTCGGCGCCGGTGCCGGAAATGACGGCAGCCGTTTCAGTCCCGCCCAGGTCCGGTCCTACCTGGCCGAGATCGGCGTGCCTCTGGTCGTGCTTCACAGCGACGCCGAAGCGGGCGACGGCTGGCCAGAGGGCATTCAGGTGCGATCAATCGGTGATCTGGCGCGGGCATTCGAAGCCGTAAGAGACCGCATTGACGAGCAGTGCGTCGAGTGGTTCCCCGCCCAGACGCATCCGAGTGCGATCGCGGCCTCCCTCCCGGCGGGCATTGTAGTCGCCGGCAGGCTCGGCGAAGGCGCGGACGGTGAGCTTTCGGTGTGGAGAAGAGTGGGGCTGGCAGCCGTGGCGCAGGGGGGGCAGCCGATTACGGACGAGCCGGTGGCGAGGGAACGGGTAGAGGTCACGGCGGTTTCTGTCCTCGTCCGCACACGTGACGAAAAAGGCCGACCGGTGACCGACCTCTCGGCTGATGACCTGGCTGTGACCGAGGATGGGCGCAGCGTACCGGTGCTCGCGGTCGAGCCGCTGCCGCAGCTGCGGGTGGCGCCCGGTGAGCCGCCGGCGCCGGTGGTTGCCGACGCTGCCGCCACGTTGCCGACCAGGAAGATCGTGCCGGTGGCGGTGTACATCGAGCGACAGCTGGCGGGTTCTGCGGACATCGCTCCGGCCCTGACGGCGCTGGCCAAGCGTGCTGAGTGGCTGACCTCACTGGGGCCGGTCGATATCGTCGTCGCCGATCGAACGGTCGAATCTCACCTCGAGAGAACGAACGATCCGGCGGCAGTCAGAAACGCCCTCGAGGAGCTGGCCAATGTGCCGTCCGGGGGACACGCCATCGAGCGAATCCGCACGAATTACGTGAGGTACATACGGGAGTACCCCGAACGCGGGCGAGCCACGGATGGTAGCGAAATCAGCACCTCTACCCCCGACAACCTCGTGCGGTTGAAAACTATGACGGCCGCCCGCGCCTCCATTTTCGAGGAAGACGCCCTGCTCAGGAGAACGATGGCAAGGATGAACGACTGGGCCCTCAGCCTTCCTTCGATCGGCCCCCGATTGCTCTTTCTGGTCGGGACCGGTTTCGACGAAGATCCGATCGATTTCTATCTGTACTTCCTCGAAATCAAGGAGCCGTCACTCGCAGCGGCGGCGCGCGCGGAGTTCCTTCGCTACAACCAGGCCACCCGGGTCCTCTCGGTGGGCCGCGAGCTGGCCGCTGCCGGTTGGATGGTGGTGCCGGTGGCGATTCGTGTCGCAGGCGCCATGATGTCGGCTGCAGAATTCGGAGGTGGCGATAAATTCCAGGCCTTTTTGACGGATGGAAACAGCGAGGGCGGCTACCTGCGTGCTGTTGATTTCATGCTGCTCGATCCCCTCGGGCCGCAGCAGCACCTGGCCGAAGCGAGCGGTGGCAAGGTCGTCATGGGCGGCCGCGGGCTCGACAAGCTGATCAGCGAAAGCTCCGGCTGGTACCGGCTGACCTACCAGGTCGACCGCGCACCTGACGGGGTGTTGCACGAGGTCGCGGTCACCAGCAACCGATCCGGCGTCAAGGTAGAGAGCACCGACGTGGTGGTTTCCGGCACCTCCGAGGGTCGGGCCGCGATGCGTTTGCGCACACTCCTCGAGGATCCGACGTTGATCGGTGAGCTGCCGGTTCGGGTGGAGATCGGCGAACCAAGGTCCGGCGACGGAGACATGACCATTGCGGACATGACCGTGATCGTCGACTTCGCGCCCATCGCGCCGCTCTTCGCCGAGGACGGGAAGCGGGTGCTGCGCTTTTCGGTGGCCGTGCGCGGTGATGCCGGCGGCATCTCGATTCACCACCAGCTGGCCACTGCGGTCGGCGTGGTGGGGGGCATGCGATACGAGGTTCCGATTCAGTGGAAGAAGAAGGAGCCGTCAGACCTTGCGGTCGTGGTCGAGGACCTCAGCTCGAGCGCCTGGGGCGGCACCGTGGAGGCGCTTAGAGACTGACTGGGACACCCCGCAGAATTAGGAATTAGGAATTAGGAATTAGGAATGTCGCCACCCGTCCGAAATTCACATTTCGGATTTTTGAATCCCCCCTGGCCGCCTGGGCGAGAACTAAGAACTGAAAACTCAAAACTCTTAACTCTTAACTCGTTATTCAAAACTGCCGCCCGCGGTTCGGTTGGAACACGTC
>JAOZUP010000035.1 GCA_029938595.1 Thermoanaerobaculales bacterium
TGGCTTCGTGCGGCGCCGGTTTCCAATGACCGAGTTCTGAGCTGGAGAAAGTCGGTGTGCATTGTCGAGACAGGCTCGACAGGCGAGGCGCAGATCGCTGTCGCTATCGGGATCGCTATCGATGACAATCTCGTCGACTCGGTGCTTTTTATACCGATTCCAATAGCGATACCGATAGCGATGTAGAGTTCGGGCACGGACGCGGACGCGTGACGGAATCAGTACAGCGGGAACTTCGCGGTTAAGGCATGGACTTCGGCTTTGACGGCTTCCATCTCGGCGGTGAACGCTGCCATCTTGGCCTCGTCCTCCTTGTCCTCATCCGCGCGCAAGACTCTGTCGATGAGCCCGGCAATGATCTTCATTTCATCCGGGCCCATGCCGCGGGTGGTCACTGCCGGTGTGCCGATGCGGAGACCCGAGGCGATGTAGGGCTTGCGGGTATCGAAGGGCACGGTGTTTTTGTTGACGGTGAGGTCGGCGAGCCCGAGCCAGCGCTCGGCCTTCTTGCCCGAGATGAAGTCGGCACCGAGGTCAATCAGGAAGAGGTGGTTGTCCGTACCGCCGGAGACAATCCGCCAACCACGCTCCTTGACCGCCTCACAGAGCACAGCGGAGTTTTCGACCACCCGTTTCTGGTAGGCATTCCACTCGGGCTGCAGGGCCTCGGCAAAGGCCACCGCTTTGGCCGCGATGACGTGCATCAAGGGGCCGCCCTGGATGCCCGGAAACACTGCCTTGTCGATCTTCTCCGCCCACTCTTCCCCACATAGGATCATCCCGCCGCGGGGACCACGCAGCGTCTTATGGGTGGTCGTAGTGACGAAGTGGCAGTGCGGCACGGGCGACGGATGGAGGCCGGCGACAACGAGGCCAGCGATGTGGGCGATGTCGGCCATCAGGAGCGTCTCGGCCTCATCAGCGATCGCCCGTAGACGTTTGAAATCGATGACCCGAGGGTAGGCCGACGCGCCGCAGACGATGAGCTTGGGCCGATGCTCCAGCGCAAGCTCGCGCAGGCGTTCGTAGTCGATCGTCTCGGTCTCCTTGTCGACGCCGTACGCGAAAACCTCAAACTCCTTGCCTGAGTAGTTGAGTGGGTGACCGTGGGTGAGGTGGCCTCCGTGGGTGAGGTCCATTCCGAGCATGGTGTCACCGGGCTGAAGCACTGCCAGGTAGACCGACATGTTGGCCTGCGCTCCGGAGTGCGGCTGGACGTTGGCGTGCTCGGCGCCGAAGAGCTTCTTAGCACGTTCGCGCGCCAGCTCCTCGCCAATGTCCACGTACTGGCATCCGCCGTAGTAGCGGCGACCAGGGTAGCCCTCGGCGTACTTGTTGGTCATCACCGAGCCCATAGCCGCCATTACCGCTGGTGAGACGAAGTTCTCCGATGCAATCAGCTCGAGACCTTCGTTCTGACGGTGCCGCTCGTCCTCGAGCGCCTGCGCCACCTCCGGGTCGGCCGCTTCCAGCAGCCGGTTGTGAACTGAAAAGAACTGTTCTTTGAGAGTGTCGGTCATGAATCCTCCCGCTCGATCTCAATCAATTCGACCCGGCGCTGATGGCGGCCGCCCTCGAATGGGGTCTCGAGGAAGATCCGCACCATTTGCTCGGCAACTCCCGGCCCGGTGGACCGTGCGCCGATGCACAGCACGTTGGCGTCATTGTGGCGACGCGCCATTTCGGCGGTGAAGGCATCGTGGCATAAGGCCGCACGGATCCCCGGATGACGGTTGGCCGTCATGGCCATCCCGATGCCGGTACCGCAGATCAAAATCCCTGTCTGGGCCTCACCGGCGACCACCGCCGCGGCCACCTTGTGGCCGAAGTCGGGGTAGTCGACCGAGCTCGAATCCATCGGCCCGAGATCGAGAACCTCGTGTCCCTCGCCACGAACGACCTCTAGAACTCGCGCCTTGAGGTCGATCCCTGCGTGGTCGGAAGCGATGACGATCATTACGATCCTCCCCAACAATATCGGATTATATGTCCTGATCCGGAGACGGCAGCTGCAGGGCACGGTACTCCTCGAGGGCGAACCGATCGCTCATCCCCGCGAGGTGATCCACAATCAACCGCGCGAATCCGGGACAGGTATGGTACTCGCCGGAGACCGTTGCCGCAACACGGTTCAGAGGGAGATCGCGGAGGTAGGGCAGATCGAGCTCCTCGTTCGCACGCAGCAGGAGGTAGTCCGGGAGAACCGCCGGATCCAAGTAAAAGGCGCGAAAGAGGGCGGTCATCACCCGCCGCGCCCTCCAGTCCTGACGGCTGACCGGGGCCTGGTTGATGATCCTGGAGTAAATGAAGGTCTTGAGCTCGTTGAAGAGGTCCTCGACCTCGGACGAGAACCACACGGTGGTCTGCGACACCTCGCGTGCCCGGGTAACGAACTCATCATGGTCCGATACGTCGTTCCGTGTGCAGAAACGCTCTATACGATCCGCTGAAACTTCGACAACATCCGAAACGAAGAGCCCGATGATGCCGCGGATGAGAGTGTTCTGCCTCATCCATGGGCGCTCGTCGGCATAGGCGGGGCCGACGTCGTCAATCACCCGCCGAGCGATGAACAGCTCTTCCACCTCCGCCAGACCCACCAAGTGGGCGCGCAGACCGTCTTCGAGGTCGTGGGTCTGCTGCGCGATCTCGTCTGCCACCGCCACAGCCTGTCCTTCGAGATGACAGGGTTGGTCGAGGTTCAGACCGTCGTGGTCAGGCAACGGAAACGGGTAGTCCACCTTCCATGAGGTGTGCTTGAGGATGGCTTCCCGAACCTGGTCTGTGAGATTGATGCCAGGGTCAGCATACCGACGTTCAAAAAGATCGACCACCCTCAACGACTGGTAGTTGTGCTTGAACCTGCCGACCTCGGCGACTATCGATGGTGGCAGCTGAACCTCGCGGTTGTCACCTCGGAGGATCCCGTCCAACACCGATTCGCCGGTGTGGCCGAAGGCGGTGTGACCGAGATCGTGACCCAGCGCCGCGGCCTCCGCGAGATCCTCGTTGAGACCGAGAACCCGGGCAATGGTACGTGCCAATTGGCTGACTTCGAGGGTGTGAGTAAGCCTGGTTCGCGGGTGGTCACCGACGTGGGGTACGAAGACCTGGGTCTTGTGTTTTAGCCTGCGGAAGGCGCGGGAGTGGAGGATGCGGTCGCGATCGCGCTGGAAGGCGAGGCGAAGGTCGCCGGGACGCTCGGTCTCAGGCCGTCGCCGGTGTGCCTCGGTCGAGCGAATCGCTACCGGTGCCAGACGACGCGCCTCCTCCTCCTCGAGAGATTCGCGCGTGTTCCGGAAAAATATACTCATCACACTCCATCCTCATCGGCCAACAGCTGACCAACCAGGCGGATGCTGCCGGCGGCCAGCACCGGATCGCCCAACTGCTCGATGCATCCCAGCGGCGTTTCGGCCACCTTTGCTCCTGGAAAGGCGGCGAGCAGGCGGTCGACAGGCATAGCACGTTCATCGGCCAACGGACAGACTGCAACCTCGTCTACGCACGGCCTCAGCACTGCCGCCATTTCGTCGACAGGTTTGTCATCGAGACAAGAGAAAACCAGGTTGAACTTGCAGTCGAGACCACCAAGATATTCGGTCAGGGCCCGCACCGCCTCGAGGTTGTGGGCGCAGTCCACGAGCACCTCGCGGCCCGCCACCCAGTGCGTACTGAGACGACCTGGCCAGCGCAGATTTCCAAGCCCATCCTGCACGCGTTCCGGATCGAGCTCCAACAACCAACCCGCCGCCACCGCCAGCCGGGCGAGCGCCAGGGCGAGCTGGAGGTTGTCACACTGGAATCTCCCCGGCAAGGGCATCTCCCCGATCATCTCTTTGCCATCCCACCGTAGTTTCACTCGGCTGCCGGGGTCGCTGATGCAATCAACGAGCGAATCGGCCGGCACCGCATCGGGCGCACCGAGATCATTGAGGAGATCACGGTTCATCCCGCGGCCGACAACCGCACGTTCGGCCGCGGCAAGCGCACGACCCTTGTCGCGAGCGATATCGCCGCGGTCGTCACCCAACCATCGGCTGTGGTCGCTGCCGATATTCGTGAGACCGGCGATGGCGCTACCGGCTAGGCGGGTCGCATCCCAGGAGCCGCCCATCCCCGCCTCGAGCACAGCTACCTCGATGCTCGCATCGGAGAAGACCTCGAATGCGGCTGCCGTCAGCGTCTCGAAGTAGGTGAGGTTGGCATAGCCGTCAAGCAGTGCCAACCGCCGGCCGAGCTCGGCCCCACTCACCGGCCTGCCGCCCAGGTGTACGCGCTCCTCAACCCGAATCAGGTGGGGTGACGTATAGAGACCGGTAGCCACACCGTGCGCGCGGAGCACTGCCTCGAGCATTGCAGCAGTCGATCCCTTGCCGTTGGTGCCGACAACGAGAATCGAACGAAAGCTCTTTTGAGGATCTCCTCGCTCCGCCAGTACTCTCCTCAGACCATCCAGATCGGGCCTGATTCGGCCCGCTTGTCGGCGGCTGAGGATCAACGCAGGAGCGACAGACATCTGGCGAGGGTGGCCTTGAGCTCGGGCCGTGGAATCACCATGTCCAGCATCCCGTGTTCGAGCAGGAACTCGGATCTCTGGAAGCCCTCCGGCAAGGTCTGGCGGATCGTTTGCTCAATCACTCGCGGTCCCGCGAAGCCGATGAGGGCACCCGGTTCGGCGATGTTGAGATCACCGAGCATGGCGTAGCTCGCCGTTACGCCTCCGGTCGTTGGGTCGGTGAGCACCGAAATGAAGGGCAGAGCCTTGGCACGCATCCGGGCGAGACCCGTCGAAACCTTGGCAAGCTGCATCAGCGACAGGATGCCCTCCTGCATCCGGGCGCCACCGGAGCACGAGACGATGACCAACGGCAATCGGCGGTCGAGGCATCGGTCGATCGATCGCGCCAGCTTTTCACCTACTGCGGAACCCATGGAGCCGCCCATGAAACCAAACTCCATGGCCGCCACCAGGGTCGGAATCTTGCAGATCTCGCCCTGGCCTACAACCACCGCGTCCGAGCCGTTGAACTTTTTGTTGTACACCTTGAGCCGCTCGGAGTAGGGCTTGGAATCAACGAATCCCAACGGGTCGGACGAACGGATCTTGCCGAAGAACTTCTTGTAGCGGCCGTTGTCGAAAAGCATTTGCAGACGGAGGTCGGCCGAGATCCTAAAGTGATGGCTGCAGCGAGGGCAGACATGCGAGTTCCCCGTCACCTCGCGGTGATAGAGGATCTCCCGACAGTCGGGGCATTTGATCCACAGACCCTGCGGTCCAGTCGTCTCCTTGGCCATCAACTGCTCCGTCTCTGCCAGGCCCTACCCTCAGGTGTCATCACTCTCCATGTCGTTGGGAATCCCCAGACGCTGGCACGCGGCATCGTACATCTGCCGGGCCGCTTTCTGCGCGTTCTGGAGGTCGGCGATCTTCTCCTTGACCTTGCCGAGTTCGACCTGAATCAGGCCCTCGAGGTCTTGGATCTCCGCCTTGGTCTGTTTGAGAGCCTCCTCGTAAAATTTCTTCTGGGATTCCGTAAGATCAGACATGCTCTTCTCCCTCTACCGCAGTTCGAACGGCACTCGAATTTTTATCCACATTCGTACCCTGACCCCATTCTTGGTCGCAGGTTTGTAGCGCCACTTGTTGATGGCTTCTTCAGTAGCCTTCTCGAAGCCGACATTTCCGCCCTCGACTTTGGTGATTCGAATCTCCTCGACCACACCGTCTACACCGATCAGTGCCTCAGCTTCCACCAGGCCGTTAGCGCGCATTCTCTCAGCGGCTGGCGGGTACTTGGGCTGTTCCTGGTAGATCATCACCGGTGGAGAGACTCCCGGCCCCACGACCACGATGTCACCCTCCCGCACCGATGGCGTTGGTGTTGGAGGGATCGGCGTCGCGGTCGGTGGCACCGGCGTCGCGGTCGGTGGCACCGGCGTCGGAGTGTCCGTCGGCTCCGGCGTCGCGGTGTCGGTCGGGGTTGCCGTCGGCGGGATTGGGGTCGGGGTCGGGAACTCCTCCTCCAAACGTTGCCGCAGCTCTTCCTCCTGCTTTATGATCTCGGCCGCCGCCACCTCTCGAGCTTGCTCGATCAACTCCTCCTCGGAGAGCAAACCTTCGGCTGGTCCCGACGTCGGGGTCGCTGATGGTACGAAGGCAACGCTGCGGGAGGTTGGCGGCGCTTCGGGGCCCTTGTCACCGAAGATCAGCCAACCACCGACTACCACCGCAACCAGAGCGAGCAGACCGAGCAGCATCCATAGGCGCTTGTTCCCCCCACCCGATGCGGCGTCCGCCCGATCCGCGCCGCTATCCTCGATATCGAAGGTGGCGACCGCCGCGTCTGGTTCCGGTTTGGAGCTCAGGGAGTGTTCGAGCTCTTCATCGGCGGTGAACAATTCGTCTCCTTCATCTCCCATGGGTGAAGGCGAGATCGGAGTGTCGGGGGGAGGAGGGGATGGCGGTTCCCGTGGCGGTTCCTGCAACGGCGAAACGGCCGCGGAATCCTCGGGTGCGGCGATGGGCGTCGCCACTCTCCTGTCGTCTCCGGTCTCTGCCAGAAACCCGGCGATCGACTCCCGGTCCGGCGACCAACCGTGTTGCCGCAATACACCTTCAAGATCCCGCTGGAAATCCTGTGCCGACTGATACCGCTCCTCCCGGTCGGCATTCAGGGCAAGAAATACGATGCGGTCGATTTCAGCATCGACATCGGCATTCTTCACCGACGGGGCAGGAATGATCGGATCCCGGACCTGTTCGAGAACCGACAGCTCGGAGTCGCCGGTAAAGACCTTCTCGGAGGTCAGCATCTCGTACAGCACCAGCCCGAGCGAGAAAATATCGGACCGGTGATCGATGTCCTTTCCCCAGGCCTGTTCGGGCGACATGTACTGCAACTTGCCTTTGAGCGCTCCGGAGCGAGTCTGCGTGGCCTTGGATGCTGCCTTGGCGATACCGAAGTCGCAGAGTTTGACGTCGCCTTCGAACGAAATAAGGACATTTTGCGGCGACATATCTCGGTGGACGAGACCCAGGTCACGATCTTCGAAGTCGCGCTTCTTGTGGGCGTAATCGAGGGCGGAGGCGAGCAGGGTCGTGATGTAGATTGCGAGACTGATCGGCATGATTACATCGCGCTCTCTGCATTCGCTCAATATTGATCGAAGATCACGGCCCTCGATGAACTCCATCGCTATGTAATGGGAGCGATCGACCTTGCCGAGATCAAAGATCTGGATGATGTTGTTGTGGCTGAGCTGGGCAGCAAGCTTCGCCTCGTCGATGAACATGCGGACGAACTCATCGCTGTTCGTCAAGCTGGAGATGATCCGCTTGATGGCTACCGTCTTTTGGAAACCCTCCATGCCCATCATCCGCGCTTTGTACACATCGGCCATCCCACCGGTTGCGATGTGCTCCTCGATCATGTACTGACCGAACGGATCTCCCGTTGAGGGCTCCGGGGTCTCGGAATCCCGCACCGGATCTTGGAGCTGGGGTTCAGGATCCGTGCTGGGAGGGGCTGGGACGGGTTCCTCCGGTTTGGATGTCACCTCTGCGGGACGAGCCGCCTCGGTCTGAGGTGGGCTCTCGGCGGGGGCGGAAGGTGCTGGGATCGTGGGCTCCGCCGTCCGAGCGGGCGCGGCCGATTTGGCGGACGGTGTGATATCGAGGCCAGACAGGGTTTCCTCGAGCAGCTTGTCGACATCGGCCTCTGTCCCGCCCACCCTCCGCACCACCGGTTGGTGCTTACCGCCTTCGAGAATGTCTGCCAATGCAGCATCCACCGTAGAGGGGTCGGGGACCGGCGCCGGCGCCGGCACATCGGACGGCTTTTCCACAGGCTGCTGCTCGCCGCCCTCAATATCCGACAGGATGTCGCCGAAGAGATCATCGGATGTTACGGCGGCCTCGCCACCATCGAGGCTGGCACTGCGGCGCAATTTCTCGAGCATCTCCTGTGGAATCGCCTGGGTCGCTGCCGGGTCCGGGGCGTCGAGAATCAGCTCTTCGACCCGTTTGCGCAGAGCGTCCGCACCGTAGGGCCGTTCGAGAATGTCCTGAGCTCCGTAACGGACCGCGTCTTCCTTCGAATTGTCCCCGCGATAACCGGACATCAGGATCAGGAACGGAGTGACCCGAAGTCCGGCACGCGCCCGAAGCTGGGTGATGGCGTCTTCGATTTTTAGATTTGGCAACACCGAGGTCATGATGACGAGGGTCGGCTCGAAGCCGGCGCACTTGTTGACGGCTTCGTCCATGTTGCTGGCGATTTCTAAACGAAGGGCGGACTCAGCCAGGGCCGTGCGCACGTGCTCGACGTACCGCGGCTCGTACTCGACAACTAGGATATTCGCGTTCATTGGCCCGCCCTCAGTAGCTCCAACAGTCCACAAGCCCAATCTTCATTATGTGCGACGGGCTTTCAAAGTCAACCGGTCACGCAGGCTCTTCGCGGTGGGCGCTATAATGCCGACACCCCCGGCCTTTGGCCAACGAGTAGGGCTGGGAGACCAATAGGAAGAAGCGCTCGAACGCGAGGAGGCGTCATGTCGGGCCACAGCAAGTGGAGCACCATCAAACACAAAAAGGGGAGAGCCGACGCCAAGCGCGGCAAGCTCTTCACCAAGGTCATTCGCGAGATCACGGTCGCCGCGCGTGAAAGTGGTGGCGACCCCGACAGCAACCCGCGGCTGCGATCCGCAGTCAGCGCCGCGAAAGCCGCCAATATGCCCGCGGACAACATCAAGCGGGCCATCCAGCGCGGCACCGGTGAGCTGCCCGGGGTGAACTATGAGGAGGTCAGCTTCGAGGGCTACGGTCCGGGCGGGGTGGCGGTGATGTTAGAGCTCCTCACCGATAACCGGAATCGGACAACGCCCGAAATCCGCCATCTCTTCTCGAAGAACGGCGGCAATCTCGGAGAGAACGGCTGTGTGTCCTGGCTCTTCACCCGAAAAGGTCTGATCCTTGTCCCGCGCTCCCCGGAGGCGGATGATGACGAAGTGATGGAGATAATTCTCGAGGCGGGCGCCGAGGATTTCGACGTCGACGACGAAGACTATTTCCACGTGTTCACATCCCCCGACGAGTTGCATGCGGTCAAGGAACGGCTCGAAACCGCCGGTCTCGAAATCGAGGCCGCACAAATGGAGATGGAACCCTCCAGCACGACCCGGCTCGAGGGCAAGGCTGCACGGCAGATGATCCGCCTCATGGAAGCCTTCGAAGATCACGATGACGTTCAGAATGTGTGGGCCAACTTCGACATCGACGACGAGCTATTGGCGGCGGAATAGGATGAGTTGCCGTGTTCTCGGTGTCGATCCCGGATCGCGGGCCACCGGCTGGGCGCTGGTGATCGCAGAGGGCAACAAGTATCACATCGAGTCGGCAGGGGTTGTGCGTCCCGCCGGTTCCAGCCGTCCGCATCGCCTCGCTGATCTTCAGCGCCGCCTGGCGTCCATCGTCAACGACCTCGCTCCCGATTGTGCAGCGGTGGAATCGTCATTCTCCGGCATCAACCCGAAGTCCGGGCTCGCCCTGGCCGAGAGCCGGGGGGTGATCCTCGCGGTGCTCGGATGCGATGATCTCCCAGTCAGCTCGTACAGCCCGGCGCAGGTCAAATCCGCCATCGTCGGTCATGGACGGGCAGAGAAACGGCAGATCAAATACATGGTAGTGCGACTTCTGAATCTCGATGCCACGCCGCAAGCAGATACTGCGGACGCCATGGCAGTAGCCCTCACTCATATCCATCTCGGATCGTGGAAAAACCCTCGTTGACGGCCCATGGGACCCGTGCTACGATGCCCTGCCTTCGTTCTCGAATGAGGCAACGGAATCGTATCGAGCCGGTTGGTTCGGAAATTCTCGGGTCAACGGTTCGACGCAAAATGAAACCCGGATGAGCGTGGAACTCATCCCCGCCTGTGGACTCTAACCAAGAGGAGGCATAGCCGTGACTGGACAGGTAGCAGAGTATTTTCGCCAGGGTGGAATCTTCATGTGGCCACTTCTCTTCTTTTCGGTGCTCGCCGCAACAGTGGCGATCGAGCGCTTCATTGTCTTTTCGAAGGCCAAGATCAACGTCAATGAGTTCTTGACCAAGATCCGCAAGGCATTGCTGGTCAATCGAAACGTCAAAGAGGCGATCAAGGTCTGCGAGCAGAACAAGAGCCCCGTCGCATCGGTGATGAAGGCCGGTCTGCTCCGCTATGGCCAACCCCGAGATGAAATCGAAAAGACCATCGAGAATGCCGCGCTTTATGAACTCGACCGATTGGAAAAGCGCCTCGGTGTTCTCGGCACGACAGCCAACGTGGCGCCCATGCTCGGCTTCCTGGGCACCGTGGCTGGCATGATCAAGTCCTTCGCGACTCTCGCCGAGCAAGGCCTCACCAACCCCGCCGCAGTGGCGGTCGGTATCTCCGAGGCGTTGATCACCACCGCAACCGGTCTCATTATCGCGATCCCAGCGCAGCTGATCTACAACTGGTACACCACCAAGATCACCCGCTTTGTGCGTGACATCGAAACAGCGTCCAACATGCTGGTCGAGACCTTTATCGAGATGGACAGCGAGCGTTACAGGCAAGGGGGCGGGGGCCAGGCCTAGAAGGGAGTCCGCAGATGGCACTCATCCGCGGTAGGGAGAAAAAAGCGGCAGCTCAGATCTTCACGGCCTCGATGGCAGACATCGTGTTCCTGCTGTTGGTCTTCTTTATCCTCACCTACAAGGTCGAGGTCGACCGCACGAAGATGGATCTGCCGGATACGTGGGTCCGCATGAAAGTTCCCGAAAAGGCGGCAGTGATTTCGATCTCCCCTCCGGACGACAGAGGCGGCCTGCCGTTGACCATCCGCGTGTCCACCGGTAAGGAGATGTCGTTGCCGGTCAGCACTGATGAGGAGATTGTTACTTTCGCCTCGACCGAGGTGGCCCGGGACCCCAACAAGGAGTTCATCATCAAGGCCGATGAAGCGGTTCCTTATGAGAGGGTCGACGCAGTGCTCGATGCGCTCAAACAGTCGAAGGCCAAGTACATATTCCTCCTGTCTGATCAAAAGACCGTGGACGAGTAGGCGGGGGCGGCTATGAATATCAAGAAAAAAGAAGTCGCGTCCGAGATCTTCACCGGATCGATGGCTGACATCTCCTTCCTGTTGATCATTTACTTCATGATCACGTCGGCATTCTCCGCTGACCGTGGTATGGACTTCGCCCTTCCCGAGGACACGGACACCCCCGAGATCAAGCAGGAAGACTCGATCGACGTGCACGTGCTGCGCGGAGGAGCGATCGAGGTCGACCAAAAATCCCTTCCTCTCGAAGGATTGCTCCCGTACACACTCGAGAGGCTCAAGCAGAACCCGGAAAAGCCCGTGATTCTCCGCACTGATCCCGACGCAACGTACGGTGACATGATTCGTGTCTTCGACCGGCTGCGTCAGGCGAGTTCCGAGTGGACGGACCTAGACGGCCAACCGTTGTACAACGACGTCCATGGGAATCCGTTGCTGGGGATCAAGACGATTTCAATCCCGACACAACGTGAGATCGAAAATCTCTGGTCGATGCTCGGTATTCAGTGAAAGGGGAAGGTATGAGCGACTCTCCGAAATCCCCACCCAATAAACCCGACGCGAAACAGAACAATAAGCTGCCGATGACCACGGCCGAGATTCTGGCCGCCGAAGAGGGCCAGGACCGCAAGGTCACGCGATGGGCGATGGGAATCGCCGTAATCTTGCACATCATCATCTTTGCCGTCCACTGGCCGTCGTTCGCTGGCGGCCTTTCCGACGCCAAGGAGAAAAAGAGCAAGATCTACGTCGTCAAACAGGTCAAGTTCAAGCAGCCTCCAAAACGCGAGATACAGCAGATTACGAAGCCGAAGACCCAAAAGGTCCCGATCCCGGATCCCTCGCCGGATGAACCCGAGCCGATCAGGGATCAGGAACCCGACGAGGACGTCGATTACGTGCCCGATGAGAATTTGGTTCTCGGGGTTCCCGATGCGCCGCCCCCGCCCGAACCGGAGGGACCCGTTCGCTTCGTGGTCGGCGGCAATATTACGGAGCCGCAGAAGCTCAGCGGACCTAACCCGCTCTATCCTGAGGCCGCCCGTCGTGCCCGAATTCAGGGAGTCGTGGTTCTCGAGTGCACGATCGGCAAAGACGGGCGCGTACAGAGGGTCAAGGTCCTGCGCGGACTTCCTCTCGGCCTGACCGAGAGTGCCGAAGATGCCGTGCGAAAGTGGAGGTTCCAGGCCTCGACTCTCAATGGAAAGCCCGTCGAGGTTCTCTACATTCTCACGGTGCGCTTCAACCTGCAGTAGATACTCCGTCATGTCCCTGCAAGGATCTCTGAGTGAACTGCCTCTGCCTGACGTCATCCAACTGGTGAGCGTCTCCGGCAAAACGGGTGCGTTCGAGATCCAGGGAGAGCATGAGGCGGGCAGGATATTCCTCCGTGACGGGCAGATCGTCGATGCCATGGTCGGTCGTCTCCGTGGGGATAGCGCGGTCTATGAAATGGCTATCTGGTCGCAGGGATCCTTCGTTTTCAGGCCCGGTGAGGAAACCGAACGGGTCACTGTCCATATCTCCAACGCCAACCTCATGATGGAAGCGGCGCGAAGGCTCGACGAATGGCGAGTGCTGTCGCGGAAGATCCCGTCCCTCGATCTGGTGCCGTACTTCACGACCCGTGATCAAGGTGCGGACCAGGTTACCCTGAGCCCGCAGGAGTGGATCCTCATTACCCGGATCGACGGTGAGCACTCCATCGAGGAGATCGCCAACCAGCTCAAATGGGCGCCTTTCGATGTCTCAAAGTTGCTCTTCGGGATGGTCACCACCGGCTTGGTGGCGCTCGGCAATTCCGGTGAGCCAGTGGAAGCGGGTCAACGATGGCAGGCGGGACCAAACCCCGTTACGCTACTCGGTCTGGCCGAAAAGATTCGAGCCGTAGCGCTCGATGTCGTCGGATCGGGCGGTGAACGCACCATCGAGAAACAGTACAATGCGGCGCGCACTCTGATCGAACGAGGAGAGGGATTCAACGCGCTGCGCGAGATGGTGGAGCAGCACACGAAGGCCATTTCGTTGCTCAAGGGCGCCGATACTGCGGCGATGTTCGATGAGCAGGTCCGTCCCTTGCTCGGTGAGATGCAACAATCCGGAGAGTGATCTCGTTAAGATAACTGGAGGCAAAGAAAATGAAATCGAGGGTCAGGCGAACGACGATCGCGGTTGCAGCAGCCCTGGTGTTGCTGGCGGCGACGGCGCCAGCGTACGCTGAGTGGAACAAGGGCCTCGAGGCCTACAAAAAAAAGGACTGGGGAACTGCAGTCAAAGAGTTCGAGGAGGTCACCAAGACCAATCCGGACTATGCGGGCGCCTACTACATGCTGGGTGTGTCGCAACGCGCCCTTGGTCAGGTGAGCCCGGCCATCGCCAGCCTCCGCAAGGCTGTAGAGCTCGACGGCGGCCAGGCCTCGTACAAGATCGCGCTCGGCCAGGCTCTGTTGCAGGCGGACCGTTACCAGGACGCGTACGAGGTGCTCAAGCCGCTGAACATCGGATCACTGGATGCCTCACACCGCTCGAGCTACGCCCTGCTCTTCGCCCAGGCCGCGACCAAGACGAACCGCACGGCAGAGGCCATCGGCGTGCTAACCGCCCAAGCAGGGGCCGATGCCAGAAACGCACGCCTCCAACAGGCCCTGGGCTCGGCCTACAGCGCCGACGGCGATGAGCCAAAGGCCTTCGAAGCGTTCAAAAAAGCGTTTGAACTCAATCCCAAGGATGTCGCCAGTGGGCGAAACGCCATTCGTGCCGGAATTTCAGTCGCGCGGCGCTCGAGCTCGGCGCAACAGAAATCCCGCTATTACAGCCAGGCGGCTCAGGTGGCCGAGGGCCTGGCGACGAGCTCGCCGACCTTCGACCACCAGCTTCTCGCCGGTGAGGCTTGGCTCGGCGCCAAGGAGTACTCCAGGGCCTTGGGATGGTTCGATAAGGCGCGGGCAAACCAGTCGAACAACGCCCTCGTCTATTTCTACTCCGCTCAGTGCAAGACTTCGCTCAATCAACTCAACCCGGCCATCGCCGACCTCCGGCAAGCGCTCAAGATCGGCGCGTCGGGCAAACTCCGGACCCAGGTGTACAACCAGGGCGGCTACGTTTACGACAAGAAAAAGGACTACAACAGCGCGAAGAGCTGGTACCAGGAAGCCGGCAACCAGAAGATGGTGAAGGAAATAGATATCAAGATTGCTGCGGACGCCCAGAATATCTTGGCGCGCAAAGAATGTGCGGAGTTCAAACGGAAGATCGACGCCCTCCAGCTTCAGGTGCAGGAACTCGAGAAACTCGGCGATATGGAAAACGCCAAGCTGCTCAAGGAGCAGCTCCCGAGCCTCGAAAGGCAGTATGCCGAGACCTGCGGCTGATCAGGGCACAAGGTTCAAATATCTCAGTGCGACCCTCTCGGGTCGCACTTTTTACTAGCCTTCGAGCTCGTCTGTGGCGTGGCGGGCAAGAGTGAGCACAGCTGCGACAACAGGCAGCACGAGGCCGGCAGCCGCTTGCACCACGAGAACTGCCGGCGGTACGGCGATGGGGGAAAGACCGAGATCCGAGGTCAACCGGGACAACCCGGAAGCCGCCGTCAAGGAACCTACGATGGAGAGCACTGCGGCCACCGCGCCCGGTATTGCGACCGCTACCAGAAACGGCCCACGGATCGTGCGCTCGGTGGCGCCGACGAGACGCATAATGGTGATTTCGTCGGCGTGGCGGAAGAGTTCGAGGTGAACCCAAACAGCGGCCAGGAGCACGGCGCCCGCCAGGAGAATCGCGCTCAAGACCCCCATGGCCCAGGCGAGATGACGGGAAACCCGGCCGAGAGACTGCTGGATCGAGGAGCGCGGACCCACGGCGAGCACCTCAGGCCGATCCTCGAGGATCGCGACGGATTCAGGGACGGCGGTCACAATCTCGATCAGTGGCGGCAGGGAGGCGTCGCCGCTGGCTACCAACTCGTCGAGATAGGGAAACCAACGACCGAGCCGGTTCACCAGATCTTCGTTGGACACCTCTGAGATCGACCACTCAGGATGAGCTGCTGTCTCGTCCGCAATCCACTTCCGTCGCTGCCGGTCGTCAAGACGAGGATGGAGGAGGACCGCCACAGTACTTGACTGGCCGGAAAGCCCGACCATAGGGCCCAACCAATGGCGGAGCGTCAGACCCATGCCGGCGAGCGAAATGGGTACCGCAAGCGCCAGCGCAAGCACCAGGCTCACGGCGCCGCGCTGGCGCAGCAGGAGCCAACCTTCGGCAACGGCATGCCGTATCATGGAGGCCACATTCCGTCATAGTGAACCTGACCCTGATGGAGGACCAGAGTGCGGGCAGGAATCGATTCGAGAATCGCATGATCATGGGTGGCGACCACGACCGTCGCTCCCTGGTAATTGATGTCACAGAGAAGACTGAGAAGCTCGGACGCGAGATCGGCATCCAGATTACCGGTCGGTTCATCGGCCAGGATCAATCGCGGTTGGTATGCCAAGGCGCGGGCTATGGCTACCCGTTGCTGCTCGCCACCCGAAAGGGTATCCGGCAGAGCGGACTGCCGATGCTGCAGTCCGAGACGCTTGAGTACCTGGAGCGCGCGCCGCTGGGCCTCGCGCGGTGCGACGCCGTGGATGCGCAACACAAAGGTGATGTTCTCCAAAACGGATTTCCGCTTGAGGAGCTTGAAATCCTGGAAAATTACACCGATCTTCCTTCGCAGCAAGGGCAGACGGGCTCGTGACAGCTCGTCCACCCGCCGGCCGGCGACCCAGACCTCGCCGTTGGTCGGGCGTTCGGCGGCGTAAAGCAGCCGCAGGAGCGTGGTCTTCCCCGCTCCCGACGGCCCGGTGAGAAAAACAAACTCCCCGGCATCCACCTGCAGGTCCAAGTCGCGCAGGATCTTACGCCGCTCGTACTCCTTGGAAACACCACGGAGGCGGATCACGGACCACCGGCTAGAATCTGTCGCGCGCTGGTGTGACCTTTCAAAGCACCCCCGGGAATCGAATTGTATCATTGGGAGCCAGCCCGGTCTTTTTACCGGGTTCCGTAGCGAGGGCGGCCCAGGGTAGCTAGGAGACTTGGAATGAGCACACGACCAGAGCGTCCATGGCGGGAGGTCGAAATCGCCGATGACCGCGCTCTCGCCGCCGCCGAAAACGACGTGCGCTTGTTTTTCGGTATCGGGCCGCCGTCCCCCGTCGAGCCCCCAGAGAGCCGGATGAAACGGATTCTCGCCTCGCTCGAACCCGAAATCTCCGCGATTCGATGGGGCGAGCAGATCCATGGTCAGCTGGTCGCGTCGATCGCCTGCGAACCCGGCTCTCGCCTGGAGCAGGCTGTCTGCGTCGGCCGCTGCGACGCCTTGATCACCGCCGATGTTGGGGTCGGATTGGCGGTATGGACCGCAGATTGCGTCCCCCTCCTGATGGCCGGGGGCGGGGTGGTGGCTGCGGTTCATTCCGGTTGGCGGGGCATTGTTGACGACGTCGCGGGCGCGACCGTGCACCGGTTCGAGATTGAGTACGGCGTTTCGCCGGACCGGATTCAGACCACCCTCGGGCCGGCAATCTCAGGGCCGCGGTATCCGGTTGGAGATGAGGTCATCGACGCGTTGAAGACCCTCGGAGTCGACGAAG